>JAFEBQ010000011.1:673-63742 GCA_018242585.1 Planctomycetota bacterium | reverse complement strand
CTGCACGTTCTGCTCGATCACGGCCCACGAGGGGCGCATCATTCAAAGCCGCAGCCAGCAGTCGGTGGTCGAAGAGATTCGCCGCATGACGGCCGACCCGGAGTTTACGGGCGTGGTCAGCGACATCGGCGGCCCGACAGCCAACATGTACCAGATGCGTTGCACACGCCCCGACGTCGAAGCCAAATGCCGGCGGCTGTCGTGCGTGCATCCGACGATTTGCAAGTTGCTTGGCGACGACCACGGGCCGCTGATTCAACTGATGCGCGCCGCGCGGCAAGAGCCGGGCGTGCGCAAGGTGTTCGTTGCCAGCGGCATTCGCATGGACCTGGCGCGGCGCAGTCCGGAGTACATGCGCGAGCTGACCGAACATCACGTCGGCGGTCACTTGAAGGTCGCGCCCGAACATGTCGACCCCAACGTGCTGAACCTGATGAAGAAGCCCGATGCCGACGACTTCCTGGAATTCACCAACGAGTTCCGCAAGGCGTCACAACGGGCCGGCAAGAAGCAGTACCTGGTGCCGTACTTCATCGCCAGCCACCCGGGCAGCGACATCGACGCCATGATTGAAGTGGCGCTATTCCTGAAGCGGAACGGCTACCGGCCCGACCAGGTCCAGGACTTTATTCCCAGCCCGTTCGATATCGCGGCGTGCATGTATCACACCGGCATCGACCCAATGACCCGGAAGCCCGTCTATGTGGCCCGCGCGGTGCGCGACCGGAAGATGCAACGGGCATTGCTGCAATTCTTCAAGCCGGACAATTACTTCGAGGTCCGCCGCGCGCTCGAACACGCCGGCCGGCACGACCTGATCGGCGCCGGCTGCGATTGCCTGATTCCGGCCAACCCGCCGCGCGAGGCCTTGCACGCCCGCCGCGAGCAAGCCAACCGCGACTTGGAACAGAAAAGCCGCCCGCGCGGCGACAAAGGCCGCACCTCGCGCCATCAAGCAGGCTCGGCCGAACCCAAAGCCGGCTATCGCCCGGGGCGCAAAACCGCCCGAAGAAGGTCGCGCTAGACGTAAACTTCAACACGACAAAATGGTTTTTCCGAGCAGTATTGAATAATGGAAACAAAGTCCCAGGGCTCGGACGTTGGCGCGTATCAGGAATTACATGATCGTCTTCAAGCGACAAGGCGAGGAATCTGTGGGCTGATTCAGATGTTTGGAAGGCACAAAGCGGATAACTCCGTTGATGATTTGAAATGCGACGTTCTGATCTTCGTTTCCACGCAGACAGAGCGTGAGCAGCTTGAAAATGGTGCGAGAGAGCTTGGAATTCTGTTCGATGAACGGAACGACGCGCGTGTAGGAACCTACTTCAACCTGGGAACGATTGGCCCCAACCGTGTGCGAGCGGTCAAGACGCGCATGGGATCGTTGTTCCATCAAGGGTCGGCCTCGCAAGCTATCATTCTTCGGGCCGCGAGTTCGGCGACCTCAATCATCCAAGTCGGAATGGCGTTTGGGATCGACCGAAACGCACAGCAGCACGGAGACGTACTCGTTTCGAAATGGATATTCCCATATGATTATCGCGTAATCGAGCATGCCCCAGCGCAAAACGGCCAACCAGATCGCTACATCATCGATTACCAAGAAACGAAGAAGTTCTCCCCTAAACAGTCACTCCTCAACCTGCTCGAACGGGAACGCAAGGAGGGCAAGCACAGCTTCACGACCCACTCCGGGGGCATACTATCTGGCGGTTCTCGAATCCGCAGCCAGCTATACTTGCGAGAGTTGTTGGCCGCTATCACCGGTGGTACGAGCCTCGGTGGTTACGTAGGCGGCGAGATGGAAGGCGTCGGCTTGTTGTCGGCAAGCAAGAAAGCCGAACCTGTTTGGGTTGTGGTGAAAGGGATCTCCGACTTTGCGGATGACCAACAACGCGTGGAAGTCAAAGGCAGGCGGGCGGAAGCATGCCTTAACGCCGTTCGATTCGTCCTTGCGGCGCTCAAGAAAGCTGACAGTGTACTTACCGAGTAATTGGAGATAGCACATGCCCGATTTGGATAGCTATTTCAAGACAGAAAGGACCGAGCGATACAGCCACCCGCTCGTCCGCCTCCTTGATTTTCAACAGCAGAAACCGGAGTTCAGCGCGGCAAGGATCCAGATCATTCGACCGCGAGCAGCATTGGGCTTTGAGCCTGCCCAACTGTCGCTTCAGTTCTTCAACAAGCAAGACCAAATATATGACTACAAGACCGAGGCTTGGGACGCAGAATTAAACGAAGCGCTTCTAGGTCGCAAAGTTCGTGCCACCGATGAGTCGAACGAGATTCAGCGATTCGGATTGCGCCTAGATGCCGCACTCCAACAGCCTGAAAGCCGATACGGCGATGGTTTCTTCAGCGCAGTCATGCTGCTTGTGGTCGACCAGAGTCCGTTTGCGAATATCGATCCCGTACGGGAAATAAGGCCGTACATCTCAACAAACAGACCTTACGACGGTGGCCATTCTGCGGAAGATTGCAGCATGATGATCCAGGCAGCACTGCAAGATCAATGGATTGCGCTGCGTAGGGACCTTGGATACGACGAGGTGAACGCCGAACGTATTTTGGCAGGAGCACTCGCATATTACCTCGACGAGCGATTCAGTGTCACTGACGGGCGAAAGCTCGGTTGGTTGAAGTCGAAGTGATAATTAGAAAGCGTGCGGCAATTTGGAGATTGCAGCCCGGCATACTCATAACATCGCGGCGTTCATGTACCACGCCGGGCTCGACCCGATAGCCCGCCTGCGTGGCTCGGGCGCGAGCAAGCCGTGGACGCCCCCAACGACGCTCGGCCTTCCATGTCGACATAAGATGCACCGTGTGCCCTACGGGGAGTCGCACCGCTGAGTGCGCCAATCGCTTCGCGCAAAAATTAGCCCCCGGTCAATGACCGGAGGCTTTGTGGCATCCAACACGAGGCGCCCTGAACAATACTGAAGAGCTTCGCGGCGATTAACCACGAGCGGCTTTGCACGCGTCGGCGCACGCCACGCACTTGTCGGCGCACATCTTGCAGCATTCCATTTTGCTCTTCAGGCACATCTCGGCGCACTGCCGGCACATGCTTTCGCAAGCCGCGCAAATTTGCGCCGCGTTGGCGTACTGCTTCGACACGGCGATCGCGCACACCGAGCACATGTGGTGGCACGCGTCGCACATGGCCGAGCACTCGGGCCGGTCTACCTTGCAGCAAGCCGTGCAGTTCTTGCACGCGGCCGCGCATTCCTGACACGTCTTGACGCACGTGTCCGAAACTTTCCCTTCGGCGGCCCAAACCGAACGGGCCAAGGCCAGCGCCGTCACGCCGCCGAACAAACCAAACAAGTTACGCCGAGTGAACATGGAAGTCTTCATATCGAGAATCCTGATTGAAAGTTACGTGAACGAATAAACACAAAGTCGGGCAGACTCTTTAGCCCCCGGTCAATGACCGGGGGCGCTGTGGTCGAGAAGCGCGCAATAACTCCGCGATTCTCTCACGCGGGGCATAGCACGCGCGCAGCGCCGCCGATTAGCAGCGCCAGCGGCAGAGCAGCGGCCCCAGATCGGGCGCCGGCAGGTCGGTGAAGGGAACGACCACGGGATGCGTGCCCACCGTCATGGGCACGCCAGCGGTGTAGAACAACGGGCTCACCGCAATCGCTGGAGCAAAACGCTGCTTGCTCTCCAGCCGTGGCGCCTCGCGCGAGCAGCCACACTCGCAACCGGTCCCGTTCTGCACGGCACAGCAATTGGTCACGACCGGCGCGGGGCTGGCACTGCTTGGCTTCGCATGGCAACAACACGAACCAGCCGGCGTCTGGGGCGAGGCTTCGGCGCTCGTCTGGCCCGCTCGGCAACAAACGCTCTCAAAGCCCAACAGCCGGCAGCTGCACGCCCCCGGGGGCATGAGCAACCCCGGCAGGGCGGCGATGAGCAGCGCGGTAACGATTCGATGCATGGCGAAAGCCTCTGAAACTCTTCCATCAACACTACCGCTGTTTGCCCAGGAAAGTCAAACTGAGATTTCGCTCACCAACCAAGGCAACGGCGCCAGCACCGCCGCCCCACGAGCGGCCCATGCGTTCTAAGCCCCTTTGGCCAGAACATTAACGGCGTCATTTTGGGCAGTTGGACACCTGGGTGGAGCAATTGCCCATTCGTTGGCCAATTTCTATACTTTTGGCTCGTCGCCGCCCCCGTCGATGTACCGCCTGACCGCTCGTTCCCTGCGCTCGAAACGCTTATGGCCTATCAACGTACGTTCATTTCCCGCGATCAGGCCCAGGCTCCGTTCTATGTCGGGGCCGACCTGGGAGGAACGGGAATCAAAGTCGGGCTGGTCGACGACCTGGGGCGGTCGCTGGCTTGGACCAAGGTGCCGACCGAGGTTCCCAAGGGCCCCGAGCAAGGGGCCGCCAAGATCGGCCGTGCCGTGCTCGACGTGATTGCCCAGGCCGGCTTGCAGCCGAGCGACGTGGCCGGCGTGGGACTCGGCTCGCCCGGCCCAATGGACATCGAACAAGGGATGCTGCTCGAATCGCCCAACCTGGTCGGCTGGGAAAACTTCCGCCTGGTCGACGCGGTGGTCGCCAACTGCCACTTGCCGGTCAGCTTTGCCAACGACGCCAACGCGGCCGCGTATGGCGAATTCTGGATCGGCTGCGGCCGCGACTTTCGCAGCATTGTGATGCTGACACTCGGCACCGGAGTGGGCGGCGGGATCATTCTCGACGATCACGTGCTGGACGGTGCGAACAGCAACGGCGGCGAGTGCGGGCACATTATCATCGACTATCGTGACGACGCCCGATTGTGCGGCTGTCACCAGACCGGCCACCTCGAAGCCTATGGCAGCGCCACGGCCGTCATCAAGCGGACCCAAGAGGCGCTCGTCGCCGGACGAGCTAGCTCGATTGCCGAACGATTGGCCAGGGGCGAGCAGTTGACGCCGATCCTCGTGGGCGAAGAGGCCCAGCGCGGCGACGCCTTGGCCCTGGAAATCGTGCTCGACACAGCCAAGTATGTGGGGGTCGGCTGCGTGACGCTGATCCACGCCATCGACCCAGTCGCCGTGGTGATCGGCGGGGCGATGACATTCGGCGGCGACGCGTCCCCCCTGGGACGCCGATTTATCGAGCGAATTCGCGAGGAAGTCCGCCACCGCGCATTTCCCGTGCCGGCCGAGCGCGTACAAATTGTATATGCCACGTTGGGGGGCGACGCCGGGTACATCGGCGCCGCCGGCATCGCCCGGCTGGCGGTAAAGAACAAAGCTAAATAAGGGCGCATCGTCGGCCGGGGCCAATCTGCCAAGGCTCACTGACCGCGTCCGTTGACATTTGCCAGAGGAAATCGCCTTGCCTTTCGACGTTAAACACATCCGTAACTTCTGCATCATTGCCCACATCGACCACGGCAAAAGCACGCTGGCCGACCGGCTCATCGAGCTGACCGGCACCGTCTCGAAGCGCGAGATGCAGGAACAACTGCTCGACGACATGGAACTCGAGCGGCAGCGCGGCATCACGATCAAAGCCCGGGCCGTGTCGATGCGTTACGAGTTGAACGGCGAGCAATACGAGCTGAACCTGGTCGACACGCCAGGCCACGTCGACTTTCACTACGAAGTCTCACGCAGCCTCGCTTGCTGTGAAGGGGCGCTGCTGCTGGTCGACGCCTTCCAGGGTGTCGAGGCGCAAACCATGGCCAACGCCTATGCCGCGATCAATGCCGGCCTGACGATTGTTCCGGTGGTCAACAAGGTCGACCTGGTCCACGCGCGCACCGACGAGGTGATGGCCGAGATGGAAAGCACCCTCGGCATCGATCCGTTCGAGGTTCTGCCGTGCAGCGGCAAGACGGGCAAAGGTGTGATCGAGTTGTTACAAGCGGTCGTCGATCGGGTGCCGCCGCCGTCGGGAGACGCCGACGCGCCGCTGCAAGCGATGGTGTTCGATTCGCACTACGACGAGTTCCGCGGGGCGATCACCTATGTCCGCGTCATGCAGGGAACCGTCAAGCGCGGCCAGAAGATCCGCTTCCTCAAAGGGGAAGCCACGCACGAAGTCCTGGAACTGGGCCAGTTCGTGCCCCAGCGCAAGGCGTGCGACGAACTGGCAGCCGGCGAGGTCGGCTACCTGATCTGCAACATCAAATCGCTGGGCCAGGTCCACATCGGCGACACGGTCACCATTCCAGGGGACGAAGGGGCCAAGGCGTTGCCGGGTTATCAAGAGCCCAAGCGGATGGTCTATTGCGGTTTGTACCCTTCGGATGGCCAAGACTTCGAGGAGCTGCGCGATTCGCTCGACAAGCTGGCGATCAACGATCCCAGCTTCGAGTTCGAGCCCGAGACCAGCGACGCCTTGGGCTTCGGCTTCCGCTGCGGCTTCCTGGGCCTGTTGCACATGGAAATCGTGCAACAGCGACTCGAACAAGAGGCCGACCTCGACTTGGTGCAAACCGCGCCGAACGTGACCTATGAAATCCTGCTGACCAATGGCGAGTTGCTGCGAATTTACAATCCGCAACAGGTGCCCGACGCGGGCTCGATCAAGGAGTTTCGCCAGCCGATCGTTCGCGTCAGCTTTGTCATCCCGGTCGATCAGATCGGGCCGGTGATGCAGTTGTGTACCGACCGCCGCGGCATCTACATCAAGACCGAATACTTGGGAACCACGCGGGCGATGCTGGTCTATGATCTGCCGCTGGCCGAGGTGATTTACGACCTGCACGACAAGCTGAAGAGCGTCACCCGCGGCTACGGCACGATGGACTACGAGCTGAAGGGTTATTACGAGGCCGACCTGGTACGACTCGACATCCTGGTGGCGGGAAACCAGGTCGACGCGCTATCGATCATTTGTGATCGGCGCGACGCCGAGCGGCGCGGCCGAGCGATCGTGAAAAAGCTGCGTCAGGAAATCTCGCGGCACATGTTCGAGGTGGCCATCCAGGCGGCCATCGGCTCGCGGATCATCGCGCGCGAGACGTTGTCGGCCATGGCCAAGAACGTGACGGCCAAGTGCTATGGTGGCGACATCACGCGCAAGCGCAAGCTGTGGGCCAAGCAGCGCGAAGGCAAAAAGCGGATGAAAGCCATCGGCAACGTCGAAATCCCCCAGAAGGCGTTCCTGGCCGTGCTCGAAACGGGCAACGAGACATAAGGGAACGATCAACGCGAAACGATGAACGATGAACGAGCGGACAACAGGATGGCGAGTATTTCGACGAGCTGTCTTAATTTGCGGCTGGCTGGCGCTTGCTGGCGTGATTTGGATGCTCGTCGATATCGCTTCTGAATCTTAAATGGCGGTGATCGTGGTCGCCGATTAGCCAGCTCAGCGTCACGCTTGCGTCCCCCATTTATCGTTCATCGTTTCGCGTTTATCGTTTCCTCCGCACATTCCACCCTCTTCCGTCTTTCGGCCCGATCGGCTAAACTACGCAATTCGTTTGTAGGTCAACTTTTATCGCATTCCGTTCTCAGGGTCGTGTGTCATGGCTAAGTCGAAGAAGAAGGTCGAAACCGTGTTTCTCGTCTGCGACGAAACCGGCGACTACAACTACACCATTCGTCACAAGCAAGGTGGCGAGAAGCTGAAGCTCAGCAAGTACAGTCCGCGGCTGCGCAAGCACACGCCCCATACCGAAAAGAAGAAGTAAATTTCGCCGCGCGTGATCGCGCGCGGCGAATGTCCTTTAGCCCCCGGTCAATGACCGGGGGCCGACGCTCCCCCAGTGCGAGCATTCTTCCCACGCGGTCAGTTTCGCTGCTCGAACAGCAACCACGGAATCGGTTCTGATGACCCGTAAATGTTGGCGCATCGCCCCGCGCGATCTCGACCGCCAACACGCCCTACAGCGTGCCGCCGGTGTCTCGCCGATCGTGGCCCAACTGCTGCTCAGTCGTGGCGTCGATACGGCCGAAACGGCCCGGCTGTTTCTGGAAGCCAAGCTCAGCAACTTGCGCGACCCGTCGCTGTTGCCCGGCGTGACAGCCGCGGCCGAAGCGATCTACGTGGCCATCGAAGCCCGCGAGCGAATCGTCGTCTATGGCGATTACGACGTCGATGGGATGACAGCCACCAGCATCTTGTCACAGTGCTTGAAACTGCTCGGCGCTGACGTCGGCACCTACGTCCCCAGCCGGATGGAAGAAGGCTACGGGCTCAATGACGAGGCGCTGCGCACATTGGCCGCACAAGGGGCCAAGCTGGTCATCACCGTCGACTGTGGCATTGCCAGCCCCAGCGAAGCAGCCACCGCGGCCCAGATCGGCCTGAAGCTGATCATCACCGATCATCACGAGCCGGGCCCCGAGTTGCCCCAGGCGGTCGCGCTCGTTCACCCGCGATTGCCCGGCACGAACTATCCGTTCGGCGGGCTCTGCGGCGCCGGCGTGGCGTTCAAGCTGGCCTGGGCTATTTGCCAGCGGGCCAATAACTCGACCAAGGTCTCGGAACGGATGCGGGCGTTCCTGGTCCAAGCGGTCGGCCTGGCGGCCATCGGCACCGTGGCCGATTGCGTGCCGCTGGTTGACGAGAATCGCGTCCTGGTCCAGTACGGCCTGCGGTCGCTGAAAGAGAACGCCGGGCTGGGGCTGACGACGTTGATGAAGCTGGCCAATCTTGCCGACAAGCCCGCCCTCGACGCCGAAGACATTGGCTTTACAATCGCCCCGCGGTTGAACGCCGCCGGCCGATTGGGGCAGGCGCAACTGGGCATCGAGCTGCTGACGACCACTTCCGAGTCGCGCGCCACGGCGCTGGCCGAATACCTGAACGAGTTGAACTCCAGCCGCCAGAGCCTGGAGCGGAGCATTTACCTGGCGGCCAACAAGCAGGCCCAGGAAAAGTTCGATCCTGAGAACGATCCAGCCCTGGTGCTGGCCGATTACGATTGGCACCCGGGCATTATCGGCATCGTCGCCGGGCGCTTGGTCGAGAAGTTCCACCGCCCGGTGATCCTGGTGGCCCTCGACAAGCTGGGGGTGAAGCCAGGAACCGGCTCGGCCCGCAGCGTGCCAGGTTTCGCGCTGCACGAAGCGCTGGCCGGCTGCAGCCAATGGCTGGTCGGTCACGGCGGTCACGCGATGGCGGCGGGGCTGAAGGTCGAAGAGCGGAAGCTCGACACGTTCCGCGAACAGTTCTGCCAACTGGTCCTCGACCAGGAAGAAGCGCCGGCGCGACAAGCCGAACTGCTGATCGATGCCGAGTTGCCGCTGGGCCTGCTGACGCATGCCACGGTCGAGCAGATTGAAAGCCTGGCCCCGTTTGGCCAGGGGAATCGCCGGCCGTTGTTTTGCGCCACGGGGCTGTCGCTGTGCGAGCCTCCCAAGCAAATCGGCGGCGGCGGGCGGCATTTGTCACTACGGCTTGAACAGGACGGCGTTCGCATGCGCGGCGTGGCGTTCGGAGGCGGCGAATGGCTCGAAGAGCTAACGGCGATCGATGGCCCGATCGACGTGGTCTTCCGCCCGACGATCAACACCTTCCAAGGCGCGCGGCGCGTCGAAGTGCAAATCAGTGACTGGCGAGCGACGAAAGCAGCCGAAGCGCTGAGCTAGGCGAATCGAACGGCCCTACGGTGCGCCGTGGTATCGCCGGTTGAAGACATCGGCGTCGAAGGGATCGCGAGGCTTGAATGCCGCATCATTTTTCGCGGCCGCGGCGGTCGCCGACTTGGCTGGCGCTTCGCCTTCTTTGGCCGGCGCGTTGTCGACCACGGCGGTGTCCAACAGGCTCGCGTTCGGTCGGGCCGGTGAGTTCTGCAAGAGCGTCTCGCCGCGTTCGTCGGGGCGCTTGACGGTTTGTTGCGGCCGCGCGTCCAGGGGCACCGACGAACGGGACACGCGATAGACCCAGGCGACAAGCTGCCGATACTGGGTCATTTCATGGCTCGTAAACAGCGGCGTCTTGCGACCCCCGTGCTCCTTGAGAGGCACGGTCAGTAGCGGACTCGCAGCGGGGTTCGACATGTCGACCTGAGCGATGGCCGCGTGCAAATTGCGCTGGGTCAGGCGGCGACTTGGCGTCCGCCCCATGGGAATCCGGAACAAGCTCAGCCTGTTCGTCGCGTTGGGCCCGTGACAACCCGTGGTTGTACAACTGTTGATCAACAACGGCTGAACCGAGTGAGTGAAGGTGTCGACGGTCCCTTCGGGTAACGACCGGACCAGGCGATCAAGCTCTTCGTTCGAGACGCTCTTGGCGCTGGTGGCCTCGGGCGGTGCATCGTCGACTTCGGTCATGGCCGACTGCAAGCGACGTTCGACCAACGGAATCTTGGGATGGGTCGGATCGAGCTGCATGGCGACGCTGATTTCACGCGCCGCCGGGTTGAACAGCTTGTAGCGGACGCACCACAGCGCCAGTTCCAGGTGCTCGTGCGCTTCGGCGTTGGTGATCGCGGCGCGCTTCCGCTCGTAGGCTTCTTCCAGACTGCGACAAACCAGGTCGACGTCGGCCGCCTTGATTCTGATCTCGCCGGTGTCGATGGCGATGATGTACTGGTCGCCGGCCCGGGCGATCTTGCCATGGATCGTCTGGCCATTGGCCAGGATCAGAACACCATCGATGGGGGCCAGATCGATCTGCTGTTGCGCGCGCGCCAGCGCGGGCAGCGTCAACAGGCAAGCGATCACAATGAGGCGGTGGCGAAACATGGGGCCGGAAAGTACGTAAATCATTGCTATTAGTCAAGCTCGGTTCACACCCGGCCGGCCGACAATGGCCCAGAAAAGGTTGTCAGAAACCGGGCGGCTCAACTAGACTAAGGTTCTGCCCGCCTGCCGCATTTACCCCCGCCGTGAGCCGTTGATGAGTGCCCCTCGCTTGCGCCATCGCCCCTTGGGGTTCGCCCGTCTGGCGCTGTTGCTGCTGACGATCGCATTGATGTCGTGGACTGCGCCTGCGGTTCGCGCGGCCGACACGGTTAGCTTCGAGCGGGACGTGATGGCGGTGCTGTCGCGCACCGGCTGCAACCAGGGGGCCTGCCACGGCAACCAGAACGGCAAGAACGGCTTTAAGCTTTCGCTGCGCGGCCAGTCCCCCGAGATCGATTACCGGATTCTGCTGCGCGAGCAATTCAATCGCCGCGTCAACGTCGAGCAACCAGAGCAGAGCCTGCTGCTGTTGAAGGCCATCGCGGCCGTGCCCCACGGGGGCGGCGCGCGGTTCCGGCCCGGCTCGCTGGAATACAACACTCTGCGCGATTGGATCGCCCAGGGCGCGCCGAGCGACCCGGCCGATCTCCCCAAACTCGTCGGCATCAAGGTCGAGCCGCGCGTGCGATTCGTCCCAGCCAACGAGACCGAAGTGCCCATCCGAGCGGTCGCCAAGTTTGCCGATGGCGCCGAGCGCGACGTGACACGCTGGGCGGTCTATACACCGTCGACGCCGATCGTCACGGTTTCGCCCGATGGCGTTGTCACGCGCCAGCAATTCGGCGAGACGTCGGTGCTGGTGCGCTATTTGCACCAGCAAGCGACGGCGCGCCTGGCCTTTGTCTCGGAACATGCCGATTTCCGCTGGCCGAACCCGCCGGTCAAAAACGTCGTCGACAAGTTCGTGATGCAAAAGCTCGAACGCTTGCGCATTGCGCCGTCACAGCTGTGTACCGACACGGTGTTCGCCCGGCGAGCCTACCTCGACCTGCTCGGTCGTTTACCCTCGATTGACGAGGCCGGGCAATTTGCCGCCGACACCGCAGCTGACAAGCGGGCCAGGCTGATCGACGCATTGCTCGAGGAGCCCGAGTTCGCCGACTTTTGGGCGATGAAGTGGGCAGACTTGCTGCGGGCCGAGGAGCGAACGCTCGACCGCAAAGGGGTTCAGGCTTTTCACCATTGGATTCGGCAGGCGATTGCCGAAGGGCAACCGCTGAACGAGTTCGCGGCCGACATGCTCGACGCGCGGGGCAGCACGTACAGCAACCCGCCGACCAATTTCTATCGCGCTCATCGCGACCCGATCACCCGCGCCGAGGCGATTGGCCAGGTGTTCCTGGGCGTACGGCTGCAATGCGCCCGCTGTCACAACCACCCGTTCGATCACTGGACGCAAGACGATTACTACCGCTGGGCAGGCGTTTTTGCCCGAGTGGACTACAAGATCGTCGAAAACCGCCGTAATGACCGCAACGACAAACATGAGTTTGACGGCGAGCAGATCGTCTACGTCACGGAAACTGGCGAGGTCAAGAATCCCGACACCGGCAAGGACGTGCCGGCCCAGTTGCTGGCCACGAAGAAGCCGCTCGATTCGGGGGCCGACCGCCTGGAATCGCTGGCCGACTGGATTCGCCAGCCGAACCATCCGCTGTTCGCGCCGGTGCAAGTGAACCGCATCTGGTTCCACCTGATGGGGCGCGGGCTGGTCGAGCCGATCGACGACTTCCGAGCCACCAATCCGGCCAGCCATCCCGAGCTGCTCGACGCATTGGTCGCTGAGTTTAAGTCGCACCGCTTCGACTTGCGGCATCTGATCCGCTTGATCATGAACTCGCACAGTTACCAGATGGCGTCCGAAACCAACAGCACCAACGCCGATGACGAGCTGAATTACTCGCACCAGGTGGCCCGGGCCTTGTCGGCCGAACCATTGCTCGACGCGCTGCACCAGGCGACCGGCACGCCGTCCCGCTTCAAGGGGTTTCCGGCGGGCTTGCGCGCCGTGCAGATCCCGGGCTTGCGAACCGACAAATCGCGCAACGGTGCGATCGGCCCCGAGGAGCAATTCCTGCTCAAGTTCGGCAAGCCGGCCCGGCAGTTGTCGTGCGAATGCGAGCGGTCGAGCGACGTGACGCTGGGACAGACGTTCCAGATGGTCTCGGGGGGCGTGGTGAACGAGCTGTTGACCGCGGCCGACAATCGGATCGCCCGGGCGATTACTGACAAGCAAAGCGACGACCAGATTATCGACCAATTGTTCTGGGCCACGCTCAGCCGGCCGCCGAGCGCCGAGGTGCGCGGCGCGCTGGCCTCGCACGTGGCCCAGCAAAAGGATCGCCGCCAAGGACTGGAAGACGTGCTGTGGAGCCTGGTGAACTCGAAAGAGTTCTTGCTGCGGCAATAGTGGCATCACTGCGAGCATCTGCTGTATGCGACGATTCATCGCCATTTTTGGCCTGATACTCGCCGTTTGTGCAACGGCACGCGCCGACGACACCTGGCCGCAGTTTCGCGGGCCGGGCGGGCAGGGGCACGCTCAAGCAACTGGCCTGCCGACCGCGTTCAGCGAATCCGAGAACGTCGTCTGGCGCTGCCCGCTGCCGGGCGAGGGCTGGTCGTCGCCGGTCAGTGACGGTCGGACGATCTGGATGACCACGGCGGTCCCGGTCGGAGAAGACAAGCTCAGCCTGCGGGCACTAGCCGTTGACGTGGCCAGTGGCAAGCTGGTGCATGAGATCGAGCTGTTGCCAACGCTCGTCGCCGTGCCCAAGAACACCAAGAACTCGCACGCCTCGCCCACGCCGGTACTCGAAGCGGATCGGCTTTACACGCACTTTGGCACCTATGGCTCGGCCTGCGTCGATACCAAGACTGGCAAAGTGTTGTGGACCAACACTGACTTGCCTGTCGACCACAAGGAAGGCCCGGGCAGTTCGCCAATTATCTACGGCGAACTGATGATCTTCCACGGCGACGGCACCGACGTGCAGTTCATTGCCGCGCTTAATAAGAGTACTGGCAAGCTGGCCTGGAAGACGGCCCGTTCGGCTGCACTGGCCGAGCGCGATGACTTTCGCAAGGGTTACTGCACGCCGCTAGTGATCAACGTCGGCGGGCGCGACCTGCTGGTCAGTCCGGCCGCCTGGCACGTGTTTGCCTATGAGCCGCTGACCGGCAAGGAAGTTTGGGTCTTTGACTACCAGCCGGGCTTTTCCAACGTGCCGCGGCCGCTGTTCGGTCACGGGCTGCTGTACATTTGCTCGGGCTACAACAAGACGACGCTGTACGCCATTCGCCCCGAGGGAGTTGGCAACATCACCGAGACGAATGCCGCCTGGAAGTTTCCCAAGGCCGTGCCCCAGAACCCTTCGCCGTTGTTGATTGGCGATTTGATCTACATGGTGGCCGACAAGGGAATCGCTTCATGTGTCGACGCCAAGACGGGTGAGTCGGTCTGGACTGAACGGCTGGGGGGCAACTTCTCGGCCTCGCCGGTGTTCGCCGACGGCAAGATTTACTTTGGCAGCGAGGAAGGCAAGTTCTACGTCCTGGCGCCGGGTCGCGAGTACAAGCTGCTGGCCGAGAATCAACTTGGCGCTCGGCACATGGCCTCGCCCATGGTCCTGGGGCGGGCCCTTTACCTGCGAACCGACGCGGCCTTGTACCGGCTCGAACAGGGGGGCGCTCCGGCGGCCGCCCAAGCCAAAAACTAATGTTCGCCAAGCCACTACAGTTCCAGCAGCACAAGCTCAGGGAACCCATCCCCGAGGCCTACAAACCGCTGAAATCCCGAATCACTCTCCCCGGTCGCCGCGGCCGGAGTTAAACTGTTCACACCCTGCCCAAATCCCCGCCTTGCCATAAAGGATTCCGGAACGATGACCCGCCCGAAATCGAGTTTCGTCCGTGTCTTGATCTGCCTGGTTGGCGTTGTCGTCACCGGCGGCGTGTTGACCGCGCTGGCCGCTGACTCGTCCAAGAAAAACTACTTGCTCGACTGGCCGCAATGGCGCGGTCCCAATCGCGATGATCTGAGCACCGACACCGGCTTGCTGCGCGAGTGGCCCACCGACGGCCCCAAGCTACTCTGGAAAGCCTCCGGCCTGGGGACCGGCTTCTCGAGCATCTCGATCGCCGGCGATCGCATCTACACCATGGGCGAACGGGGCGAGGATCAGTTGGTCTTTGCCCTGAGCCGCCAGGACGGCAAGGAACTGTGGGCGACGGTCATCGGCCCCAAGTGGAAGGACGCCAACTACTCGGGTCCGCGCTGCACGCCGACCGTCGATGGGAACCTGCTCTATGCCGTGGGTACCAGCGGCGATTTGATCTGTCTGGAAACCGCCACCGGCAAGACCGTTTGGAAGAAGAACTTCGAGAAGGATTTCGGTGGCAAGATGATGTCGGGCTGGGGCTTCAGCGAGTCGCCGCTGGTCGATGGGGACAAGCTGCTGTGTACCCCGGGCGCGCAAAACGCGATGGTCGCCGCGCTGAACAAGAAGACCGGCGCCAAGATTTGGGCGACCGAAGTTCCCTCGAACGACGCCGAGGGCAAGCCGTTCCTGGGCGAAGGTGGCAAGGACGGGGCGGCGTACTCGTCGATCGTCAATTCGAACTCCGGCGGTGTGAAGCAGTACATCACCCTGGTCGGACGCGGCGTGATCAGCGTCGATGCCAAGAACGGCAAGCTGCTGTGGCACTATAACCGGATCACCAATCCGACCGCGGTGATTCCGACGGCCATCGTCAACGGCGACTATGTGTTCGCGTCGAGCGGCTACAAAGAAGGGGGCACCGCGCTGCTCAAGATCGCGCGCAAAGGGACCAAGTTTGAAGCCGAGGAGGTCTATTACCATCCCGGCAAGGAAATGCAGAACCACCACGGCGGCATGGTGATGCTGGGCGACTACATTTTTCTGGGCCACGGACACAACAAGGGGATCCCGATGTGTGTCGAGTGGAAGACCGGCAAGATCGTCTGGCAAGTCGAAGGACGCCCAGTCGGCAGCGGTTCGGCGGCGGTGACCTATGCCGACGGGCACATGTACTTCCGCTACCAGGACGCCACGATGGCGCTCATCGAAGCGTCGCCCGATGGTTACAAGTTGAAGGGAACCTTCAAGATTCCCGACTCGGAAAAGCCGAGTTGGCCCCACCCGGTGGTGCTGGGCGGGAAGCTATATTTGCGCGAGCAGGACGCGTTACTGTGTTACGACATCAAGTCGTAATCTCGGCGTCAGGCTTTTGGCTAACTAACGAACTGAACCTTTAGCCCCCGGTCAATGACCGGGGGCTTTGTGTTTGCCAACACCACAAATCAGCGAAGCGTGTGGCGTCCAAACCAAGGTGATCCCGGTACTCGTTTCGTGTGCCGAGAATTGCAGCATTGATTCTTGCGCAATGTCGCGCGCCCCCGGTCATTGACCGGGGGCTAAAGGAGGGACAATTCCGCGGTCTGATTCGCCCCCGGCGGGGTTTCATCGTGAGGGCTGTGCCAAACCAGCGCCGCATGAAAATGGCGGCTCACATAAACTCTTCCTCACTTCTCAAACCGGGAGTCGATGCGATGTTACGCTCGCGATCCTTGTCAACGCTTGTCATGGGCGGCGTGTTGTTCTTCTCGGCTGCGGCTTGGCTGGCGGCCCAAGAATCGACGCCGATCGACTGGAACCGGGCCCGGCAGCTTCACCAGCGCGCCACCAGCGGCGAAAAGTTGTCGGCCGATGAACAGGCCTATTACGACCGGGCCAAGGCCGAAATGCGCGCCGGGCGCGGCCCCGGCAATCAGCCCGGCCGACAGAATCAACCCGGCGGTCCAGGCCAGAACGCCCCGGGGGGCAATTCCCCCAATGGCAACGCGCCGCCGGCCAAGGAATCGACCGGGATGACGCCCCTGACCGAGTTGGGGAGCAATCAATACAAAGGGCAAGACGGCGGACTCTACGGCGGCGGCCGAAACGAACCGACCTCCGAGCACTGCGCCATGATCGACCAGCAGCTCAAGCAGATTCAACCGCTGAACGCGCAAGGCGAACCTGCCGCCGATGGCAAGATCGTGCTGGTCTCGATTGGCATGTCGAATACCACGCAAGAGTTCTCGGCGTTCATGCGCGCGGCCGCCGACGACCCCAAGAAGTCCAAGCAGGTCGTGCTGGTCGACGGGGCGCAGGGTGGCCGCGTGGCGTCGGTGTGGGCTCGCGGCGCCGTTGGCGTGCCAGCGGGCATACGACCGCCGCAGGGTGTCGATCCCTGGCCGGTCCTCGACCAGCGGCTGCAATCGGCCGGCGTCAGTCCCAACCAGGTCCAGGCCGCCTGGATCAAGCACGCCCAGGCCAACCCGGCCGCGCAAGGCGACTTTCCCAAGCACGCCGAGGAATTGACCGAGAACATCACCCTGACGATCGAGCGCCTGAAGCAACGCTTTCCGAACTTACGCATGGCGTATCTGTCGAGCCGCATCTATGCCGGCTATGCCTCGACGCAGCTCAACCCCGAGCCGTATGCCTATGAAAGCGCCTTTGCCGATCGTTGGGTGATTCAAAACCAGGCCAAGGGGGACGTGCGGCTGAATTGCGACCCGGCCAAGGGGACAGTCGTCGCGCCGGCCGTGGTCTGGGGGCCGTACCTGTGGGGCGACGGCGTGAAGCCCCGCAGCGGCGACAAGCTGGTCTGGTTGCGCGAGGATCTGGCCGGCGACGGCACCCATCCCAGCCAATCGGGTCAGGCCAAGGTAGCCGGGCTGCTGTTGAACTTTATGCAAACCAACCCACTGGCCAGCGGATGGTATTTGGCCCGCGGCGCATCGAGCGGTCAGTAAACGCGGGCTGGTCCGGCGAGAAGTCTAACCGGGCGGTAATCTTCGCGTCCGGCGTTGCCGATTCTGGCGCACCGTCGGCCAAACGCGGCTCACTTTTCCGACCAAATCTCGGCGGGTTTCGTATACAACAGTACGAACCCGCCGCGATCGGCCCTGTGCCGGCTCACTGACCTACGCTGGTCCCTTCGCGGTGCGAACCTCCCCGTGAGGACCGTCCACGTGAACGCAACACTGCTTGCCGCTCGGCTTAAGGTTTGTCTCCTGGGGCTATGCCTGGCTTGTTCGCTCGCCGCGGCCCCCAACGCGCGGGCGGCCGACGAGGACGACGGCTGGACCGATCGGGCCATTTTGCTCAAGGAAACCGCCCGGCCGTGGGTCAACGAAAAGCGCGTCACTTGGAACGCCGTTCCGCTCCCCGGCGTGGTTCGCGAGGTCCGCGACAACTGGCTAAGCCTGGGGAACAAGACCTGGGTCACCAAGAACGAGGCGTTGCTCGTACCGGACGCCCCTGAGTATTTTGCCGGGCTGATCAAGCGCCAGCCAAACAACGTCATCGCCTACGCGCTGCGCGGCATCGCCTGGCAACTGAACGGCGAGTACGAAAACGCGCTGAAGGATTTTAACGAGGCGCTGCGATTGGAGCCTGGGAGCGCCACGGTGACGCTGCTGCGCGGCAAGGCCTATTATCAGCTCCACCGCTACGACGACGCGCTGGCCGACTTTACCGAAGCCATTCGCACCGAGCCAGGCAATCTGGTGGCGTACAACGACCGGGGCGCGACCTTGAACGCCATGGGGGAGTTCGAGCGCGCCTATTCGCAGTTCAATGAGGTGCTCCGCAAAGATCCCAAAAACGCGCTGGCCTACGCCAATCGGGGCTGCAACATGTGCGATCAAGGCAAGCTCGACGAGGCACTGGCCGACTTGAACAAGGCGATCGAGCTGAACCCCGAGATGTCATCGGCCTATTGCAACCGGGGCAAGGTGCTGACCAAGCAGGGAGACTATCCCGACGCGCTGGCCGACTTTGACAAGGCGTTGAAGATCGCGCCGCACGAATGGCCGGGCTATTACGGCTGGGCCCAGATTCGGGCCACTTCGCCGTGGGCCCAGTTGCGCGACGGCAAGCGGGCCAAGGAAATGGCGATGAAAGCCTGTGAACTTTCGCACTGGACCGAGGCGCTGCCGATCGCCACCTTGGCGGCGGCCTGCGCCGAGTTGGGCGATTTCGAGAATGCCGTGCGCTGGCAGACCAAGGCGATTGAACTGACCCCCAAGGGGAAAGACAAGCACCACAAGGAAGGAGAAAAACGGCTCGCCCTCTACAAAGAAGGAAAGCCGTACTACGAAGAGCCGGTGACGCCCAAGGCGACCGAAGAACCACTCACAGCCGATCCGAAACCGGCCCCGCAACCCGACAACGCGGACAACAAGTGATCGACGAGCGCGGTTACTTTGGCTTCCGCGCGGCCCAGGTCCAATGCCGATCGCTGGTCGGCTGGACTGTCTCGGGGGCAAAGCCCAACTCGGACACCAGAGAGCGAATCTCTTCCAGCGGCAACGCCGACGCCAACGATGCGGCGAACAAGGCCCGTTGCCGCTCGGTATCGTGAGCCGCGTAGGTCGCCACGATTTGATCGATGGCGGCCTGGTCATAGGGGCGCATCAGATCGCGAATGAACAACAGCCCACCCGGCGCCAGAACCCGGCACGCATCGGCCAACAGCAAACGCGGCTCGGGAATGTGATGGACGATGCTGTTCGACATGATCGTGGCGAAGCGACCATCGCCATAGGGCAACTCCTTGGCGTCGACGCGCTCGATGCGCACTCGCTGGGCACAGCCGGCCGCTGCCAGATTCCGCTTGGCCAAGGCCAGCATCTCGGCCGACAGATCGATGGCCACCACCCGCGCGGTCGTCGATTGCCGGCAAAGCTCGATCGGAATCTGGGCGGTGCCGCATCCCAGGTCCAGTATCTCGCTCTCTGCTGGCTGCTGGGTCAGCAGATCGGCCACGAACCGGGCATTCACCTCGCGGTGATCCATGGCGTCGTAGTCGGCGGCTTCCTCGGCCGTGTCCATCGACTCGGGTTCGAGGACACGGGGCAGGATCGAGGCGTGGGTGGCTGGTTGCGACATGAGTTGCTGTTGTTGTGGAGGTGGGAGAAACGCGCTGATGAACGCGATTTGATGCGACGATTGTCGCTGAAGATGGCGCGTTGTCCAGGGTGCGCGCGGAGTGGACCCTCATCCGGCCTTCGGCCACCTTCTCCCGGAGGGAGAAGGGTTGAGCTCGCGCCGCTCAAGCTAAGCTGAGCCTACGGACGCAGGCTGTCCCAGCGGCCGGTCATCAGGAACGCCTGCGAGGCGTCGATCACGGGCCAGCCGTCGTCGCTGATCGTCGCAGAAGCCGAGGTGTCGAGGTCGCCGGCTAGCGAGTGACCCAGCGAGGCAAAACTTGGATTCGACGCCAACAGATGTGACTCGAAAACGCTAACGATCGCCGCGGCGATTTCGGCGTTCAGCGCGGCATGGGGCGCGCGCCCAGCCGCCGGCCGGAAGGCCAGCCGCAACGACGCCAGGACCAGCCGCCAGGCCTGCGGTTCTTGTTCAGACTGGTTGCGCGCCTCGCGGGAGAACTCGATGGCCCGATCGCGGTGAGGCGCGAACAGGTCGACACAGCCGACCGAGATCAAATGCCCGACCAGCACGTCGGCCCAGCCTTCGACGCGACGACGCAGTCGGTTCAAGCTGAGCGCGTCGTGCGACGCCACCAACGATTCGTCGAGCAGGGCCGCGTAAACCTGCTGGGCCGCCAGTTGATGCGCGTGGAACAAATCTTGCGTTTCTCGCTCGCGCTCGGTGCCGGGGCGCGTTCGCGCGACGGTGACCACGAGCGTTGACCAGACGCGCAGCAGCACGTCGCTGGTGATCAGCTCTTCGCACGAGGACAAGAGCTCACTGCGTTCGAGGTCGTGTACCCCTTCGCGCGACCAGGCATCGAACGAGTGATTCCAGCGTTCGAGGCGAGCCCGCGAGGCGCGCGTGTAGCGCAAATGGGCCGCGTCAGTGAGCCGATCGGGATTGGCGACGAGCCAGTCCCCTTGCGTGGTCAGAAAAGCCGCCAATTCGATCAGTTCCCGCGCGTGCATCGTTGCCGTTCCTGGGTGTCGTCGTCCGGCCCTGAAATGAAACGCCGCTTTGGACTGCCCTGGGCGTCATGCGCCGCGGCAGTCGAAACGCTCGCTAGGGGCTCAACGCAAAGCCGATGCCAGCGACGATTCGCAGCCCATCACGCACGACAAAAAGCCCACTGCAACAATGAGTTACGGCGACAAGCAAACGACTCGCGGCGCCGCGATGTAACTCGATCGGGTGACCCGCAGCAACATTTGGCAGGCCCACCGTGTTGCGAAAAAGCATCATCCGCGCCGAGTCGCGCAAGAAGGAACTACGGCCGCTCGTATTTGAGCAGCACCGGCGTCGAGATGGGGGTTGCGTCGCTCGCGCCGATGACGGCGTCGTCGGGGCCAATGCCGGCGCCGACCACTCCCAGCCGGTTCGTAAAGATATGATCGCCGTCGTCCCCCACGTGGCACGAGGTGAGCCATTCGACGTGCCCATCCTCGAATAGGACGTTCTGCCCGCGGCACTCGTGCCACGAGCTGACTGTCAGGGTCGAGTCGATCGCATGCTGGGCCGGCGCGTCGGCCATCAGGGCATAGCTGCTCCGCTGGCGATTCAAGACGCGGTGATAGCGACCGTCGGACACGTAGCCCAGGCTATACCCGTAGCTACCGCCGACTAGTTTTTGCAGCTTTTGCAGTTGCTGGCCGCTGGCCGCGTTCAGGTCGACGAGCGTGGGCCGCTTGAGTGAAGCCTCGCTCGATCGCTTCATCGCGGGACAATGAATGTGGCGTTCGTCGAGCCAGCCGGACTCGATCAGCTTGGGGGCGTAAATGCCCGCCACAGCCAGCTTTCCTTCGGCCGGAATCTCGGGAAAGTAGCCGCCGTGTTGATCGCTGAATTGCAGCAACGCCTGGCTGAGTTCCCTCAGGTTATGCCGACAGCCACGCAACTGGGCGTGATACCGGCTGCGAGCGAAAGCTGGAAACAGCAACATTCCGATCACAAACAGCACACCGGCCGCGATGGCGACATCTTGCACGCGCCACTGGGAAGAACAGCCGAACTGGCCGGGCTTGGGACCGACCCGATCGCTGACAAAGCTACAGGTGCGCGCGGCAAGCCCGGGCGGGGGCTCGACCTGGGACGCGCGGTCCTCGGGGAACATCGACTGGCGAAGCCGTTCGAGTTCGGCCCGCAAGTCGGGATTGCGTCGCAACTCAGTTTCTAGCGCCTGCCGCTCTTCAGGTTTGAGTGAGTGCAGCAGGTAGCCGATTAACTGCTCATGCATGGCTGGCGACTATTTGCTGAGCGGCCGGGCCTGATCATCGGCCGAATGGCTTTTGTTCCACGACGCGTTCAGCTTCAAAATGGCGGAGTGGAGCCGGCTTTTCACCGTGCCGACCGGCACGCCGAGAATGTCGGCTGCTTCACGGTACTTCAAACCCTGATAGTAAATCAACGTCACCGCGCTTTGCAGTGGACCGGGCAACTCGGTGACGGCGTCTTGCATCCAGTGCCGACGTTCGTCATTGTCGAGCAGCTCGGTCGGCTCGGCCTCGTTGCCTTGCAGCACTTGCAGCAAGGTTCCCTCTTCATCGGCCGCTGTTCCTTGTCGGCGATCGAGGCTCACCAGCCGGTACCGCTTGTTGCGGCGCTGGGCATCGATCGCCTGGTTGGTGGCAATCGTATACAGCCAAGGACGGACTTTACGCCCTTCCTCAAATTGTTCGCACTTCAGGTGGATTTGGAAGAACGTGGCCTGAAAGGCGTCCTCGGCCAGCGAGGCGTCTCCCAAATACCGCCGCAGGTAGTTGAACAGCTCCCGTTCATAGCGATGGACCAACTCGTCGAAAGCGTGCCGAACCCCGGACTTCTGGTACTGGCTCAGCAGCTCTTCGTCGCTCAGATCCGACCAACTGACCGGACGCGAAGCCGCACGCTTCTCCAACGTGATGCTCTTCATTGCTACGTTTCCCGACGATGTGAGTTCGTCCGTCCCTGTGATCCGACGCGAGGCGATCGCCTTAACGCTATTTACGGCTAGAACTTGCATCATCTGGTCCTTTCTCATTTGCCCTAGGTATAAGACCCTTCAACTGACACATACCTGCCAAACCTGCGGACCTTACCGTCGATCTGTCAGTTTGGCCGTTTTTTTCCGTCTGACTCCTTGGCTTGTCATAATCGCAACTACCATGCCAGAACTTAGAACCATTCGTTTTGCCCGTGCGATTCTCCTTAGGAATGGATGCCACAAGGTATTTTACATCAATGCTTTACGTCGTTCGACTAAAGGCAACCGCTAGCGTTGTGGCGGCCTGAAAAACTGGCCTTGACACCATGAAATAATTACCACCAGCGTCGTGATTCACTCTTTAGATGCCGCCGGTGACTGTTTCGATCCGGTAAACGGGGCGGAATTTCCAGCCTATGGAAACATCGACGCAACACTATTGATTGCGGATACTTACAGCGAAACAAGACAACTGACTCCAAATCTTCTCTGGACCGGAAACTAGTTTGGAAGTTCCTTCAAAGTGACAAAACGAGCCATTCAAAGGCCGCAGGCCAATGACTGCCGATACCTGCCACGCCTGAGCTGCGACATTACATTGCGCCACATTTCTCGCAGCTTTCCACAATGTAACCCCCTGGGCTTATTCGGCGTCTCAGAACGGAATTCGGTGTAATCAAACTGATGGCGCGGTGTCGCGGACCTGACACACATTCTTCTCGTTCCGCGAGGCGGCCCAGTGGCCGTCCCGTTTTGACAATCGGGCCTCTGGGACGTTACTGTCTTATTTGAGCAAAACATGTCTCAGCGCCATGTCTTGCGCCCGCCCTGACCGCCTCCCGCCTTTGCACGCTCACCCGGTTAACGGTTGCCGCCATGGTCCGTGTTCTTGCGGCTTTTTGCCTGGCGCTCGTGGCCTTGCCGGCCCAGTTATCGGCCGAGCCGCCGCGCGCGGCCGAACTGACACGGCACGGCTTCGCCCCGGGAACCCAGCGCAAGGTGACGCTGCACGGGCAGAACCTGAAGGGGGCGATGATCGTTCATAACGACCTTTGCCTGGTGCGCGTACACGTCGTTCAGGGCTACCCTGGCACCGACCCGTCGCGTGTCGAGTTGGAAGTCGATGTGCCGGCCGAGACGCCGCTGGGCTTTTACGCCTTTCGCGTCAGCAACCAGGAAGGGATCTCGAACCCCATCGGCTTGATGGTCGACGACCTTCCCACGGTTCTCAAGGACGGTGCCCACACGACACCCGCCAAGGCACAACCGGTAAAGACACCGTCGGCCATCGAAGGGGCTGTCACGGCCGACCAGGCCGACTGCTTTCGGATTCACGCCACGGCCGGGCAATTGCTAAGCGTCGAGGCCGTGGCCCGGCGGATTGGCTCGCCGCTGGATCCTTTGATCCGGCTGCTCGATGCGCGCGGCAACGAGTTGGCCTACTCCGACGATGACGAGTCGCTGGGGGCCGACGCGCGATTCGCCCACCGCTTCAAGGAGGAAGGAGACTACGTCATCGAGATTCGCGACTCGCGTTACAGCGGCAACGGCGCGTTTCGCTATCGCCTGCGGATCGGCGACTTCCCGTTGGTCTCAAGCTGCTATCCCTTGGCTGGCATCCAGGGCAAAAAGACACTTGTAGACATTATCGGCCCCGAGGTGTCGGACGTCGCGCCCCTGGAACTGCAAATGCCCCCCACGGGCGCCGGCGAGCAATGGCTGCAGCGCGCCGCGCGCCGCGCCGGGGGGCAAAGCTCGGGAATCTTCCGCACTTTCAAGAGCAGCTATCGCGAGATCGTCGAAGTCGAGCCGAACAATACGCCCGACAACGCCCAGCGCGTCGCATATGGCACGGGCGTCAGCGGGCGTTTTCAAGCGGCCCGTGATCGCGACCAGTATCGCTTCACGGTGGCCGAGCAGGCGCCAATCGAAATCCATGCGAACACGCGGTCGTTTGGCACGCCAACGAACCTGGTGCTGCGGCTGATTGATCCGAACGGCAAAGAGATCGCGAGGGGCGACGAGGTTGCCGGCGGCGATCCCGATTACCTGATCGCGATTCGCGCGCCGAAGTCAGGGGATTACCGGCTGGTGGTTGACGAGCTGACCGGGCGTGGCGGCGCCGAGTTCGCCTATCGCGTGATGATCGGCCCTGTCAAGCGATCGTTTGATTTGACCACCGAAAAATCGGTGTTTCAGATTTCGGCTGATGGATTGATTGCCGTGCCGGTCACGGTCAAACGCAAGTATGGCTTCCAGGGCCCGATCAAGTTCGTCCTGGCCGGCTCGGTCGCGGGCTGGCGAGTGCTCGACGGAATTCCCGAAGGAAAGGACTCGGCGACGATCCGCATCGAGCCGAAGCAAAACGAGCCAACGCTGTTTGCTCATAGCTTCTATCTCATCGGCAATGCCCAGGTCGATGGCGGCAAGTCGCAGTGGGGCGTGACCCAACGCGCGGCCGTGCAACAAGAGATGCGCAAGCTCGATAATCCGCCCGACGAGTTGCTGCACGGGTTGTACTATGTGGTTGGTCCGGCCTTGCCACCGATGGTCGAATTGAATGTTGAATCGAAGACTGTCCTCGTCGAGCCGCTGGGGAAGCCGACCCAGTTGAAGGTCACCGCCAAGCGCAAAGCGGGCTTTGACGGGGCGATCGAGCTGCGGGCACGAAACCTGCCCAACGAGTTCGAGTTGAAAAAGGCTAAAATCGACAAAGGCAAGGACTCGGCCACGATCGAAATCAAGCTCGTCGAAGATACAACCAGGGATTCGCTCGCGTTTGAAGTGGTCGGCCTGTACGAACATCAAGGCCGCGCCCGAAAAGTAGTGCTGAACGATCTACAGATTGAACTGAAGCGCCCGAAATAGCTGGTGGCCACGCCGGCAGCGCATCGCACCAAATTGAACCGTCTCTGAGTAAAAGGATTGCATCATGCATCGCCTGACGCTGCGACTGGCCGCTTTCACCTTGGCGTTGTGCGCCCCGCTGGCCGCACGGGCCGAAGACAAGCCGGTTAGCTTCAAGAACGACATCGCGCCGATCCTGGTGCGCAACTGCCTGGCCTGTCACGGCCAGTCGGACCCCAAGGGGGACTACCAGTTGCACACCTTTGCCGCGCTGAGCAAAGCCGGCGAGAGCGGCGAAGCGTCGGTCACCGCCGGCAGGCCGGCCGACAGCTATTTGCTGACGCTGATCAGCAGCCAGGACGAAGCGGAGCGGATGCCCAAGGACGCCGACCCCATGCCCGCCGACCAGGTGGCGTTGGTCAAGCGCTGGATCAGCGAAGGGGCCAAGTTCGACGGCCCGGACAAGCAAGCCATGCTGGTCACGATGGTTCCGCGCCGCGCGCAGCCCAAGGCTCCTGAAAAGTACCGGGCCGTGCTGCCGGTGACGGCCGTGGCCTTTAACAACGATGGCAAAGAACTGGCCGTGGGCGGTTACCACGAGATCACCATCTGGAACGTCGCGGACGGCAAGCTGCTGCGACGCATCCACGATGTCGAAGAGCGAGTCTACGGCATGGCCTACCTGCCGGGCAGCACCGTCGTCGCCGCGGCCACCGGCACGCCGGGACAAACCGGCGAGGTCTCGCTGTACGATACGACCGACGGCCGCCGCGTGCGCACGTTGACGACAACCGCCGAGGTGATGTTCTGTGTGGCCGTCTCGCCCGATGGCAAGAAGCTGGCCTGTGGCGGCGCCGACCGGGCGATTCGGACGTTCGACCTGACGACCGGTAAGCCGTTGAAGGTCTTGGAAGATCACGCCGACTGGGTCCAAGCGGTCGCCTGGAACAAAGAAGCCAACCGGCTCGCCTCAGGCAGCCGCGACAAGAGCGCCAAGTGGCTCGACGCCGACAAAGGCGAGGCGTTGTTGGTCTACTCGACGCACGCCGACGTGGTGTACGGCGTGGCGGTCAGCGCGGACAGCAAGCTGGTCTACTCGGGCGGCGGCGATCGGAAGATTCACGCCTGGAGCACCGACGACGCCAAACAAGCGGCCCTGTTCGCCGGCTTTGGCGGTGAAGTGTTCAAGGTGCTGCTGCACGAAAAGCAGTTGTTCGGCTGCTCGGCCGATAAGACGATCCGCATGTTCGACACCGGCGACGCCAAGAAGGCGCCGCGCGTCTTCAGCGGCCACACCGATCATGTCTACACGATCGACTTTCACCCAGGGACCAAGAAACTGGCCAGCGGCAGCTACGACGGCGAAGTGCGCATTTGGAACGCCGAAGACGGCAAGCAGTTAGTGAAGTTCGTCGCCTCGCCGGGGAAATAGGGCACCCGGCATCTAGCAAACAGATGTTAGTTTCTCCGTCGCTTTCCCTATAATCGTTAGACAATTGTTGACTAGAATTGGTAATGGTCCGCAAGTCGGCTATACTTACGGCGTGAAAGAGAGGAAAATCGCAATGTCTATCAATGTTCTTGAGCCATGCATTGCCGATCCTGCTGAACCCTCTAAGCGCCGCCCCCTACTCCCGGTTGCTGAGAAGCTCACGATGTATGCCGTCGCGTTTGATCTGGATACCGACATCTTAAGAAAGACGTACGGCAACGATTCATACAACAATGCTTACGGCGATATTAAGAAGCTGCTGACCACAAAGCACGGGTTTAACTGGCAGCAAGGAAGCGTCTACTTCGGTGACCCAGCCAAGGTCAATGCGGTTAGTTGTGTATTGGCAATCATGGACGTCTCTCGAACATTTTCATGGTTTGCGCAATCAGTGCGCGATATTCGTATGTTACGAATTGAAGAGCAAAACAACTTAATGGACGCCGTACAACAGGCTGCTTCCGAATAGGGGCGCTTGGTCTCACCGTTCGCTTCGAGTTGCTCAGTTTTCTTCTATCGCACCGAGTCGAGCGGCTTCAGCCGCATGGCCGAGATGGCCGGCAGCAAGCCGCCGGCCAGGCCCATGTCCAGCGACAGCAACATGCCGATCGCGAGGATGTTGCTGTCGACCACCAGGCGCAGCACGACGAACTTGCCGCTCCCCTGGCCGCTGCTGATGATGCTGCGCGCCGTCAGCCCGTCGGCAAAGGAACCGATCAGACAGCCAATCGCTCCGCCGATGAGCGCCAATACCAGCGATTCGAGCAGGAACGACATCAGTATCTGCCCACGGCCATAGCCGATGATCCGCAGCACGCCGATGTCTTTGATCCGCTGGCTGATGGCGGCGAACATCGTGTTCATCACGCCGAACACGCCCCCAATCGCCATCACCACCGCCACAAAGATAATCGCCACCAGGAACTGCCGGCTCGTTTCGGCCAGAGCCGAGAAGTATTCCAGCTCGGTCTTGGCCTGGACGGCCGATTTTTTGAACCGGGCGGTCAAATCGTCAGCGAGGGTTTTGGCCGAGGCTTCGCTTTCGGCGCGCAACGTGATCGACGAGTAGGTCTCCTTGCCGAACATCGGGGCGATGATCGCTCGCTTGGCCCAGACCTCGGAGCCAAACGTGGAGCCTTCCGAGGCGATCAGGCCGCTGACGATCCACCGCCGGCCCCCCAGGCTGAAAACGTCCCCCACATCGAGCGGCGGGCGTTGATGGTCCATGCCCCATTGCCGGGCTACGCCTTCGCCCATCACGGCTTGAATCAAGGGCGCGCCGGGTTGCGCGTCGTCCGTCGGCGCTGGTTCGACGCCCGACTTGGAAAACCAGCGCCCGCCGGAAAGCAGACGCAAACCATGCACGCGGCCCGCCATCTGCGGGTCTTCGATGCCGCGGACCTGAATGAACCGCCGCTGAGGTTGGCCGGGCTGGGCCCCTTCGATCGGCTGGTTGACGACGACGTAGGTCTCGCGACTGCACAGCGGGCGGCCTTCCTCGTCGCGGCGGACGCCGGGCTGACGCTCGATGTCGCTCGAATCGGCAAAGCCCAGGTTGCTGAACACTTCGTCGGTCGCGCCATCGGACAGAACGATCACATTGTCGGGATGGCCGCTTTGCTCGGTCATCTGTTGCATGCCGTTGACGAACGCCAGCATGACGGTCATCAACGACACGACCAGCGTGAAGGCCATGGCGGTGAGCAGCGTCGTCCGCCAGCGCACAACCAAGTTGCGCAAGTTATAGCGCAGCGGCACCCGCCCCATGGCCGCCAACACGATGATCAGCAGCACGTCGAAGGCCAGCGAAATGTAGAGGAAAGTCTTCACTGAAAAGTTGCGAGTTGCTGGTTGCTGGTATTCCAAGACACGATGCATTCGATGGGAGTCATACTCTCGGGCGTCCCATCTTCTAAAACCTGTCGCGCTATGCTCTTGCAAATCGCTAATCGCTTCCCCCAATCACGCCACCTTCGCGAACACATCGCTCACGCGAACCGAGCGGGCCGACCAGGCCGGCAAGACGCTCCCCGCCAGCGAGGTACACAACCCGATGGCGGTCCCCCAGATAATCGCCGCTTGGGGAATGAAAAAGGCCGGAAAGAACGCGATCGGAAACTTTAAGCCGCCGAGCACGTCGTTGACGACGTACCAGGTGACGATGGCGCTGCCGAATCCACATAACGTGCCGACCGAGACCGCCTCGCCCAGCACCAGCAGCACGATATGTCGTGGCAGAAAGCCCAGCACCTTGAGCACGGCCATTTCGAGCCGGCGCTCGCGGACGCTGATGCTGATGGCGTTGGCGATGATCAGCGACAGCGCGACCAGAATCGCCGGCGACAATAGCCAGCGCATGCCCCAGATCAAATCCCGATACGACTCCAAAAACGCCGACACGCCCGACGACTCGGTTTCGATCTTCACGGCGGGCATGCTGTAGTAAGGCGACTTCAGGATTTGATCCGAGACTCGGCTGTAGCTCAACTGGTCGGCCACGCGCAGCCAGACCAGGTTCAGCGTCTTCATCACCATCGGATGCTTCTGGCCGCGATGGGTCCGGGCATAATCGTCGAGCGCTTCGTTCAAATAGTCCCGGTTCATCACGGCCGATTGGTCATAGCGCGCCGCCGGAAACGTGCCGAGGATTTCAAACTCCAAGTTGATGTCCTTGTAGTTCATGCCGTGAACGACGAACCGCTCGCCGACGCGCTTGTTCAGAGCCTTCAAGCGGTCGCGGCCAACGATGATCCCGCGGCGGTTGTTCTCCATGGCCTTGATCAAGCGCTCGAACTCGGCGGCCTGTTCCCCTTTCAGGCTATCCAATTCGTCCATCATGGTCGTCATCTTGCGCGGCTGCATGGCGATGGCGAAGACCATGTTCTCGCGGACGCGATTCTTGGGGTCGAGCGTGCCGCCAAAGAATTGCCAGGTCATCGAGTCGACCGGGTGGATGTCCCCCGGGTGGCGCACGGCCGCTTCGGCCAGGGTGGTGGCGTAGGACATCGGCATCTGGCTCGGTATCTGCCAGCGCTCGCTGACGATGGCCTTCAGGTTGCTGCTCTTTTCGCGCGTGACTTCGTCCAGAAACGCCAGCACCGACCAGACCAACGTCACGACGAACACCAACACGACCGTGCCGAGCCCCGTCAGCAGCGTCCGCAGCAGATTCCGCCGCAGGTTTTTCAAGATGATGACGAGGAATTTCATGCTGGCATCAAACTGGCGACGTTTCGCGGACCAGCCGGCCTTTCTCCAAGTGCAGAATCCGATGGGCGCGCTGGGCCGCCCGCGCGTCGTGGGTGACGATGATGATCGTCTTGTCCAGCGAGCGCTGCAGCTCCTCGAGCAAATCGAGAATCTCGTCCGCGCTTTTCGCGTCGAGGTCTCCCGTCGGCTCGTCGGCCACGATCAAGGTCGGATCGGTGACAATCGCCCGGGCAATGCCCACGCGCTGCTGTTGGCCCCCCGAGAGCTGCCCCGGCCGGTGGGACATGCGGTTTTGCAGCCCCACGAGTTCGAGCGCCGTCAACACTTGCCGCCGTCGCTCGGCCGCCGACAGTGGCAACAGCAGCAGCGGCATCTCGACGTTCTCGTAAGCGCTCAGCACCGGCAGCAGGTGATAGAACTGAAACACGAACCCGACGTGGCGTGTCCGCCAGCGCGCCAACTCGGTTTCGTTCATCGACGAGACCAACTGGTCACCGACCCAGACTTCTCCTTCGCTTGGCCGATCGAGCCCGGCAATCAGGTTCAACAGCGTCGTCTTGCCCGACCCGCTCGGCCCCATCAAGGCCAGCGCCTCCCCCTCGGGCACTTCCAAGTTCAAGTCGTTGAGCACGTCGACTTGCTCGCTGCCGCGCACAAAGTACTTGTGTACGCCGTGAACGCGAACGATAGGCCGGCGAATCATGGCAGCTCGAAACCGATTGAGTTACTGGGGAACGGGCGACGCCGCTGGTTTGCTCGCGGCATTTCCCAGTGGGGGAGCGGCCCCTTCGCGCAAGAACGACACCAGCACCCCCATCTCGGGCTTCAAGTAAACGCCCTCTTCATCGGCCGGGACGCGCACCTTGACCCGCACCGGCACGGCCCCCTTGGCTCGATCGGCAATCGGCATCAGCCGCGACACGACCCCTTCATAGACCCGGTCCTGGTACGCGTCGGACTTCACGCGGCAACGCTGCCCCTGGCGCACCTGGGCCACGTCGCGCTCCTGAATGGCCAGATCGACTTCCAGGTCCGACAGGTCGGCCATCTCGCACAGGCTGAAGCTGCCGTTCATGGCCAGCGAGTTGACGATATTTCCTTCCTCGGCGTTCTTTTTGAGAATCGTGCCCGAGACCGGCGCGCGGATGGTCGTGTTCTCCAACCGCCAGCGCGTCTTGACCACGTCGGCCTCGGCTTGTTGGACCTCGGCGCGGGCCAGGTCGATCCGCTCCTGGCGCGGACCTTCGATCATCAGCTTCAACGACTCTTGCAGCTTCTTGACCCGGGCGTCCATCGCGTGGAACGAACTTTCCGACTTCTCATAGTCGACGTCGGCCACGGTCTTGGTGGGGCGCAGGCGTTGATTGCGTTCCCAATCGACCTTCAACTGGTCGCGCTGGGCGATGTACTCGGCCAACTCGGCCCGAGCCTGTTCGATTTCTTCCGGACGGTTGCCCCGCTCGAGTTCCAACAGCTTCTGCCGCATGGCGGCCAGCACCGCTTGGGCCCGAGACACGTCGGCCAGGTATTCGGTCTTTTCCAACTCGGCCAGCACGTCGCCGCGATGGAAGCGACGCCCTTCCTCGATGAACAACTTTTCGACGCGGCCGCTGACCTGGGGACTGACCAGCACCTGGTGGGCCGGCACGATGTACCCCTTGGATTCCAGCGAGACGTCCCCCAGTTCCGGTGCCACGGGGGCGTCGGGCACCAGCGCCGATGGCCCAGTGGCGGGCTGAGCCACCGGCCTCACGTAAAGCTGGTACGCCAGCCAACCGACCGCCACGGCCAGCAAGAACGTCAGCAGCCAGGGCAAGCGCGACGCCCCGGAGCGCTGGGCCGTCATCGTGGCCGGCAGCCGGAGCGATTGGACGCGTTCGCGCAACCGCGCGGCGTCGGCCGAGCCGGCGCCGGGGGCGCCACTAGGCTGCGCCTCGGTCGTCAACGGGGCGGTACCCGCCGAGGCCGGGTGTTTTGAAGCCAAGCGTTCCGACATATGCGATAGCGCCCCCGAGTAGCGTGGTCGACCAACCGAGCCGCCCATCCCCCGGCGGCGCCGCAAGCTTACCCGTGCATCGTATCACAATGGCCCCCGAGGGACCAATTAGCCGTGGTGGCGAGGAACCGTCACGACCAAGCGCGCGCCGCCGCTTGATTGCTCGTCGACAGCGATCGAACCACCGTGCAGGGTGATCAAGCGCCAGGCTTTCGACAGCCCGAAGCCCAGCCCGCGCCCAGCCGAGCGCCCCGAATAGAAAGGATCGAACAAATGCCGGCGCGCCTCGGGCGGAATACCAGGGCCGGTGTCGCCGATGCTGACGACGAGCGCGTCTCCTTCGGCCGCCGCGGCGACAAGAATCTCGATCGTGCCGCGCCGGTCAACGGCTCGCAGGCTGTTGTCGAGCATGGCGCCGAGCGCCACCGACAACTGGGACGCATCGGCTCTGATCGTCGCCTCGGGCGGAAGCGAGACGCGGAACTCGATCTCGCGTTCGGCGGCTTCGGCCATCCGCTGGATGGTCAACTCCTTGACTAGCGCGACGAGGTCGACTTGCGCGAACTGCAACTGCGGCGGCCGAGCAAACAGCATCAGGTCGACGATCATTTCGTGGACGCGCTGGGCTTGCGCGCAGATCGTCGCCAGATCGCGGCGCCGCTCGGGATCGGTCTCGCCACGCAACAAGAGCTGGGCCCGGCCCGCGATAACGGCCAAGGGATTGTTCAGCTCGTGCCCTGCGCCGGCCGCGAACTCGGCCAGCGCGGCCAACTTCTCGCGTTCCAACGCCGCACGATCATCCATGGGGGCTGCCGGTGCGTCGTCGGATTCAGCCATGCGTGCGCACCGCCATTATGGTCGGGCGGCGTTTCGGCCGCGATCGCGCTGGAAAACGAGCCTGACGATTAACGAGCGTGGGCCGTTTCGATATCCAACAGTCGGCACACACGATCGATCAACGCTTCGACTTCAAACGGCTTGTTGAGAAAGTCGTTGGCGCCAGCTTCCTTCAACTCGGCGATCTTGTCGTCTTCGACCATGCCCGAGATGCAGATGATCTTCACATCGTCCATCGTGCTGTCGCTGCGGACGCGCTGACAGACTTCCTTGCCGTTGATGTCCGGCAGCATGATGTCGAGGATGATCACGTCGGGACGGTATTCCTTGACCAGCATGCCAGCATCAAAGCCGTTGTTGGCGGTGCGGGTTTCAAAGCGTCCATCCTTGTCGAGCACGTCGACCATCAGCTCGACGAGTTCCAAATCGTCATCGACGACCAGCACCTTGCGCTTGCCGCTTTCCAGGGCGTCGGTCGGGATGCCGTTATCGCGCATGAAGTTGAAGAGTTCATTGCGCGGAATGCGGCGGAAGCGGCTGCCAGGAACGCGAAAGCCTTTGAGTTGGCCCGAGTCAAAACAGCGAATGATGGTCTGCTGGCTGACCTTGCAAATCTTGGCGGCTTCGCCTGTGGTAAAAACGGTCTTCATGACGATTGACCACCTCTCCTCCAGCTAACGTCGTTAGCTAGTACAGCGGGACTCGCCTGTGTCTGGTTCAGCATTGTGAGAGCACTCAGACTCAAGAGAATACCTAATCCTCCGTGGAACGCTCAGCTACAGCTTCGCCCTAGCGCGCTTATCACGTAAACCTTCTACCTATTAACGCCTTTGCAATCGTCAATGACAACCGCAATTTCCAAGGCTTCCAAGGTTCACACGCGAGATTATAGCGGCCTCATCCACTGCGTCAATACAGATTCGACAATCATAAAATCTCACGTACAAACGACTTAGGAGATCGTACAATCCTTGGAAGCGGCAAATCCAGGGCAAAGCATACGCAAAAATGGGCATAAATTAATATCTCGCAACTCTCCCATCTTCCCTAAAACGAGCTTCTTGTTAGGCCTTTTCGAGCCCATTTTTGCCAGCAAAGCGCGCGAAGCGAACGCCCGGATCATTCGCTGTCGGGGCTGCCGCCGCCTGACAAATGCACCATCACCAGCGCCAAATCGGCCGGCGTGATGCCGCTGATTCGGCTGGCTTGCGCCAACGTGACCGGCCGAATGCGGGCCAGTTTCTCGCGCGCTTCAATGCGCAGATGCTTGAGCGCAGCAAAGTCGAAGCTGCTCGGAATCCGCTTATCGCTCAGCCGGCGCTGCCGCTCGACGTCGACTTGCTGGCGCGCGATATAGCCTTCGTATTTCACGTCGTGCGTCACCTGGTCGGCCACCTCGCGCGCGACCTGCGATAGTTCCGCGCAAACGTCAACAACATCCTGCCAGCTCGACTCGCTCCGCCTCAACAACTTCTCGAGCGTTGTGTCACCGGCGCGCGTCGCCGTCAGCAACTGCAACACGCGGGCGATCTCCGTTTGCTTCCCAGCAAGTCGCTCGGCCCGTTCACGATCGACCAGACCCAGCCGTTCGGCCAACGGCGTCAGCCGCCGGTCGGCGTTGTCGTGGCGCAATAGCAAGCGAAACTCGGCCCGGCTCGTGAACATTCGATACGGCTCATCGACGCCGCGCGTCACCAGGTCGTCGATCAGCACGCCGATATATGCCTGCTCGCGGCCAAGGATCATCGGCTCGGTGCCGCGCAGCCGCTGCACGGCGTTCACACCCGCCACCAGTCCCTGGGCCGCGGCTTCTTCATAGCCGGTGGTGCCGTTGATCTGACCGGCCAGAAACAGCCCGTCGACCAGCTTGGTTTCCAGTGACGGCCGCAACTGATCGGGCGGGGCATAGTCATACTCGACGGCATAGCCATAGCGCATGATCTGCGCCTGTTCCAAGCCGGGGATCAGCTTGAACATGGCGTCCTGCACGTCGCGCGGCAGGCTGGTCGAAATGCCGTTCACGTACACTTCGTGCGTCGCGCGTCCCTCGGGCTCCAAGAACAACTGGTGCTGCGACTTGTCGGCGAAACGCACCACTTTGTCTTCGATCGACGGGCAATAGCGCGGGCCGCTGCTGCGAATCTGCCCCGAGTACATGGGGGCCCGGTGCAGGTTGGCGCGAATCAGTTCGTGAACCGCGTGATTCGTGTGCGCGATCCAGCAGGGAACCTGCGGCTTGTCGAGCACGTCGGTCAAAAACGAAAACGACTGCGGGTCGTCGTCACCCGGCTGCAACTCGCAACGGCTGTAGTCGATCGTCCGGCCATTCAGTCGCGGTGGGGTGCCGGTCTTGAACCGGGCCAGGCGAAAACCCAAGCGGCCCAACGCGCCGCTGATGCCCGTGGTCGTCCCTTCGCCGGCGCGCCCGCCGGGGGTCTTGCATTCGCCGGTGTGCATCAGCGCCTGCAAAAACGTCCCCGTCGTGATCACGACCGCCTGGGCGCGATACTCGGCGCCGCCGCGGACACAGACGCCGGCAATGCGAGGCTGACCATCGACGGTCTCGACAAGCAAATCCTCGACGACTTCCTGACGCAAATCGAGGTTGGCCTGCGACTCGATCAGCCGCTTGATTTCGAATTGATAGGCCTTCTTGTCGGCCTGGGCCCGCGGGCTGTGCATGGCCGGGCCTTTGCGCCGGTTGAGCAGCCGGAACTGAATCGCCGTGGCGTCGATCGCTCGCCCCATCAACCCGCCGAGGGCGTCCACCTCGCGAACGATTTGCCCCTTGGCCACGCCGCCGATCGCCGGGTTGCAACTCATTTGCCCGACCGTATCGAGATTCGTCGTCAGCAGCGCGGCCCGCGCCCCCATCCGCGCCGCCGCCGCCGCGGCCTCGGTCCCGGCATGGCCAGCGCCGATGACAATGACGTCGTACTGGTAGGTCGAAGCGGGCATGGGAGCATCATACCAGAAATGATGAATGCGTAGTGATGAATGATGAGTGTCTCAATTCAGCACTCAGCACTCAGCATTCATCATTCGCAGCTTCCCCACGCACCACGGCGCGATCAGGCACGCCACGGCCGCGCCGGCCAGCACATCGCTCAGATGATGCGCGTCGCTGGTGACACGCTGGGCCGCCACCAAGGCCGCCAGCGCGAAAAACAGAACCCGCCCACGGGGATAAATCGCCGACAATCCCAGGGCCAGCCCGACGGCCGTCGCGGTATGGGCCGAGGGAAAGCTTTGCAGGCCGCTTCCCCCTTGGCCAAAAGGGAGCCAGCCGACGAACGTGTCGAGCGCCTCGGGCGAGAGATTCTGCCGCGGGTCGAGCCAATGCCGCGGCCGCATCCGACCGATCAACAGCTTGAGCAGATCAGCCGCCAGTCCCGAGCCGATCGAGGCGCCGAGCAGCCAACCAATCGACCGCCGGGCGGCCGGGTCGAGCATGGCCACCGCCACGACGATGATCACCACACCAATCCCGTTGCCGAACGTCTCGGCCACGTGGAACAGCCCGGCGAGAAAGCGGAACGAGCTTTCGTCGATCGACCAACGGGCCAGCGGCACATCGAACCACAGCGCCACCGCCGAAGCTGCCGCGAGCGCGGCGCACCAGATCCACCATCGCCCGCAGAGCGACAAGTGAGCAACGGCGGCGGTATTTGGCTGCTGTCGATCCATGACAACCTTGGCCCGATTTGCGAGACGTGGCGAAAATCTTACCTGCGCCGGCCTCATAGCAACCAGGGCATTATTCCTCAGCCGCCGCCTGAAATGGGGCGATCTCAGTGGTGCTTGCGCTGGGCAATCATCGCCGCCAGGTAGCCCCCCTTGAACCCCGCGTCGATATTCACCACGGCCACATTCGCGGCGCAACTATTGAGCATGCTTAATAGCGCCGCCACGCCCCCAAAGTTCGCTCCGTAGCCCACGCTGGTCGGCACCGCGATCACCGGACAGGCGACATAGCCCGCCACTACGCTGGGCAGCGCCCCCTCCATGCCCGCCACGACCACAATCGCGTCGGCGCTCAACAACTTGTCCAACTGCTCGGGCAGCCGGTGAGGGCCGGCCACGCCGACGTCGACGATCTCGACCGTTTCGCAACCCATCCAGGCTGCCGTCTCGCGGGCCTCTTCGGCCACGGGCAGGTCGGACGAGCCAGCCGAAACAATCGCCACGCGGCCGGTAACCTTCGCGGGCTTGGCTTCCTTGGCGGCGGTGGCCAGGGCCGGTACACGCAACGTCCGGGCCGTGGCGTTGTAGCGGGCCGTGGGATGGCGGGCGACGATCACTTCGGCCTGCGATGCGTTGATCCGCGTGGCGAACACTTCGTCCCCGTGGGCCAGTTGCGCGTCGATGATCTTTTCGAGCGTGGCCGCCGTCTTGCCGGCGCCATAGATCACCTCGGGATAACCACAGCGCCGCCGCCGGTCGAGATCGACCTTGGCCTCGCCCACGTCCGCGGTGCGCCCCCCCGGCAACGGTTCAGCGGTCATACAAGAAGTTCCTGGCACGTGCGATGAACAGTTCGACAAAGCCCAAGCGCCAATGTAGCAACGCGATAGCGTGATGGGCGAGAGGCCGAGCATAAGCCGAGGCGCACCAGATTACGGCCGCTTGACGCTCCAAAACTCCCTAGTTAGAATCTCGCCGAAACCCGAAAGCGGGCTTAGAGTTGTGCGCATCGACCGAATCCAGCGAGTGTTCACAGCTTCTGATGCCAGCGATGGGGGGTTCAACTTATCGCACAGGCCCGGTCGGCACGAAGCCGACCGTGACGACTTTTCCAACGGCACGGTATTTCTTACGGCACAGTGAACGCTGGGAGACAGTGAATGGCCAATTCAACGCCCGGAAACTCGGGTGACATTTCCGATGTGCGCCGGCTGCGACGTCTGGTCGAGCTGATGAACGAAAACGATTTGAACGAGATCGACCTCCGCGACGGCGAAACGCGGATTCGCTTGCGCAAGCGGCAAGACCAGGTCGTCACGAGCTACGCCGTGGCCCCGCCGGCCGCCAGCGCCGCTCCGGCCGCGCGCCCCGCGGCCAGCGCTCCCGATGCGCCCGCCAGTGATGCGAATCTGTTGACCATCAAGAGCCCGATGGTCGGCACGTTCTACGGCTCGGCCAATCCCGATAGCCCCGCCTTTGTCAAAGTCGGCGACCACGTCGGCCCCGATACCACGGTATGCATCATCGAGGCCATGAAGGTCTTCAACGAAATCCCGGCCGAAGTCTCGGGCAAGGTCGTGGCCGTGCTGGCCAAGAACAACGATCCGGTCGAGTTCGGCCAGCCGCTGTTCAAGATCGATCCCAAGTAACGCGGTCGGTGTCGGTTCGCGGCCTGGGCGCTTGGATGCTTCGATCGGATCGATGCCCCGGCTGGCTCGGTTTTGTGCCAGGGACAGGAACCCGCGGTTCGGCGTACGCGCCGTGGAATGTCTCGCTTGTCTGGCCCTTTGAGTAGCTTGCCGTCATGTTCAAACGGATCCTGATCGCCAACCGCGGTGAAATTGCCCTGCGTGTGATTCGCGCCTGTCGCGAAATGAACATCGAAACCGTCTGCATCTTCAGCGAGGCGGATCGAGGGGCCCAGTATCTCGACCTGGCCACCGAGGCGATTTGCGTCGGGCCCGCCAAGGGGATCGAAAGCTACCTGAAGATCGATCGCGTGATCAGCGCCGCCGAAATCGGCAACGTCCAGGCCATTCATCCCGGCTACGGCTTCTTGTCCGAGAACGCCCACTTCAACGAAGTATGCCGGAGTTGCAACATTGAGTTCATCGGCCCGTCGCACGAAGCGATGCGGGCGCTCGGCGACAAGAACACCGCCAAGCAGATCGCCCGCGCGGCCGGCGTGCCCTGCGTGCCGGGAAGCCCAGGCCTGATCAACGACGAAGCCGAAGCGATGCGCATCGCCCACGAAATCGGCTTTCCGGTGCTGATCAAGGCCACGGCCGGCGGCGGCGGCAAGGGAATGCGCGTGGCGTCAAACGATCTGACGCTGAAGTCAGCCATGCAACAGGCCCAGACCGAGGCCCAGGCCGCCTTTGGCAACGCGGGCATCTACCTGGAAAAGTACGTCGAGCAGCCGCGGCACATCGAGGTGCAGATCATCGCCGACCACCACGGCAACGTCTGTCACTTGTGGGAACGCGATTGCACCATGCAGCGCCGCCATCAGAAGGTGGTCGAAGAAGCGCCGGGGCCCCACTTGGACCCGGTGGTCCGCAAGAACATCTGCGACGCGGCCGTCCGATTGGTGCGCGAGGCGAACTACACCAACGCCGGCACGGTTGAGTTCATCGTCGACAAGCACGGCAATTTCTACTTCATCGAAGTCAACGCCCGCATCCAGGTCGAGCATCCGGTGACTGAGTTGGTGACCGGCGTGGACCTGATCAAGACGCAAATCCGCGTGGCGGCCGGCGAGAAGTTGCCCTTCGAGCAAAAGGACATCAAGGTCAACGGCGTGGCTATGGAGTGCCGCATCAACGCTGAGGATCCCGACAAGAACTTCCAGCCTTCGCCGGGCAAGATCACCCAGATGTTCATCCCTGGCGGGCTCGGCGTACGGTTCGACTCACATGCCCACGCCGGCTACACGGTGTCGCCGTACTACGATTCGATGATCGGCAAGTTGATCGTCCACCAGAAGACGCGCGCCGACGCGGTGGCCTGCATGCAGCGAGCGTTGAGCGAGCTGCGGATCGAAGGAATCAAAACCACGGTGCCGCGGCTCAAGGAAATCTTGGCCCACTCGGCGTTCATCGAAGGGAACGTCGACACCAAGTTCATCGAACGGACGTGGGTGTCGTAGGAAACGGCAAGTGAAAGACGGCGCGCGACGACCGATGAACACCCCTCCCTTTCAGGGAGGGGCAGGGGGGAGGGTCAAGACGTCGCAGGCCGAGCGACGCGGCGCTCGAAAATCTCCATAACACCAAGCCAACTGGCCTGCGGCGCGTTTACCCTCACCCGCTCACTGCGTTCGCGACCTCTCCCTTAAAGGGAGAGGTGTTGCCACCCTGACGGCGACAATCAGCCGATACTCTCGCCGCGCAACCGCGCCACTTCAAAGGCGTCTTTATCGCCGCGCCCCGATAAGCAAATGACGACCACTTCGTCGGGCTTGCGCTGGGCCGCGATTTCCAACCCCTTGGCCACAGCGTGCGAGCTTTCCAGCGCTGGTAAGATCCCCTCGTTGCGGGCCAGCTTGTCAAAGGCCGCCAGGGCGTCTTGATCCTGGCAATAGGTGTAACGGACGCGGCCGGTGTCCTTCCAATAACTGTGCTCCGGACCGACCCCGGGATAGTCGAGCCCGGCCGAGACGCTGTGTACGTCGCAAGTCTGGCCGTCCTCGTCTTGCATCACGTAGCTGTAGCTGCCGTGCAGCACGCCCGGCTCGCCGAACGACAGCGGCGCGGCATGATCGCCCGGCTTGACCGAGCGGCCACCGGCCTCGACGCCGACCAATTCAACGTCACGATGCTCGACGAACGGATAGAACATGCCAGCGGCGTTGCTGCCGCCGCCGACACAGGCCACGACCACGTTCGGCAGCCGGCCGATTTTCTGTCGCGATTGTTCAATCGTCTCGCGGCCGATCACCGACTGAAAATCGCGGACGATCCGCGGGAACGGATGGGGCCCGACGACCGAGCCCAGGATGTAATGCGTCGTCTCGACCGACGACATCCAGTCGCGCATCGCTTCGTTAATGGCGTCGCGCAAGGTGCGCGAGCCGCTCGACACCGGCCGCACCTCGGCCCCCATCAAGCGCATGCTAAACACATTCAGCTTTTGCCGGCGGATGTCTTCCTCGCCCATGTAGACGATGCACTGGAGCCCGAACTTGGCACAGGCCGTGGCCGTGGCCACGCCGTGCTGGCCGGCGCCGGTTTCGGCGATGACCCGCTTTTTGCCCATCCGCATGGTCAACAGCGCCTGGCCCAGCGTGTTGTTGATCTTGTGCGCGCCGGTGTGGTTCAGGTCTTCGCGCTTCAAATAGATTTGCGCGCCGCCCGCCAACTTGGTCAGTCGCCCCGCGAACAACAGCGGCGACGGCCGGCCGACATAGTCGCGATAGAGCCCGTCGAGTTCGGCTTTGAACTTCGTGTCGGCCAAGGCCGCCTCGTAGGCTACCGACAACTCATCGAGCGCGCGAGTCAGCGTCTCGGGCACATAGCGGCCACCGAATGTTCCAAAACGCCCGGCGAGGTCGGGGACGGACGCCTGGGCGGGGCCAGCGGTCTTCACGGCAGCAGTCGACGGGGGGGCCATATAGCAAACATCTCGCTCGGGCGTAAAATCGTGATTATCCGCCACACGTTCCGCTTCGACAAGGCAGTAAACCGGCAATCGGCATGGCGTTTTCGCGGCGACTTAATTCGACCACGACGGCACGACGCCGGAGGATGTGGGGGAGTGGGGGTGTAGAGAGTGGGGGAGTGCCGGCATCCGTTTGGACATTGGTCATTGGGATTTGGTCATTCGTCATTCGGGCTTCGTCATTCGTCATTCGTCATTTTCCCTTTGCGTCCTTTGCGCCTTTGCGGTTCAAATCCTGCCTGAGAATCCCCCTGTTCGAGAGAAGTAATGCCCGAGTTGCCTGAAGTTGAAACGATGTGCCGGGGGATTCGCTCCCTGGTCGGCGGGACGGTCGTGGCTGTGGCCAAGCCCCGCTGCGCATGCCGGCCGATCTCGATCCGCCCGGCGCTGCCACGAATCGCGCGCCGCATCGAGGGACAAACGATCGCCGCCATCGAACGTCTGGGCAAGCGGGTGATCCTTCGCTTTGCCAGCGACGACCGGTTGGTAATCGAGCCGCGGATGACCGGGCTGGTGCTGCTGGCCGAACCGCCCGATCAGGATCATCTGCGCCTGTCCCTGACGGTCGAGTGCCCGACCAAGAATGGCCGCGTGCAACCGAAAGAGATGCTGTTCTGGGACCGGCGCGGGCTGGGGACCGCGCGACTGGTCTCGCCCGCGGAGTTTGCACGCGACTACGGCGAGCGACTGGGCCCCGATGCACTGCAAATCACGGCCGATGAGTTACAGGAGCGCTTGCACTGGAGCCGCCGGGCGATCAAAGTCGCGTTGCTCGATCAGGCCGCCGTGGCCGGAATCGGCAATCTATATGCGTCCGAGATTCTGCACCTGGCGGGCATTCACCCCGCGATGCGCTGCGACCGGCTGCGCGCCGCCAACTGGCCGCCGTTGCAAGCGGCGATTCGCGCGATCCTGACCAAGGCGATTCGCTATGAGGGCTCGACCCTCGCGGACGGCACCTACCGCAACGCCCTGAACCAGGATGGTGGCTATCAAAACCACCATCGGGTTTACGACCGAGCCGATGAGCCATGCAAGCGGTGCCGAACGGCGGTCGTGCGCATCGTCCAGGCGCAGCGGAGCACGTTCTTCTGTCCCGAGTGCCAGCCACGGAGTGCGAAGCGCTAAGATGCCACGTGTCGAAATCGCTATCGCAGTCGTCGAGCGCGACGGCCAATTCCTGATTGGCCAGCGGCCAGCCGGTGTGGCCCTGGCGGGCATGTGGGAGTTTCCTGGCGGCAAGATCAAGCCCGGCGAAACGCCGGCCCAGGCCGCCGCGCGTGAATGCCTGGAAGAAGCGGGCCTCGCGGTTTGCGTCGCTGGGGAATATCCCCAGGCCGAGCATGACTACGCTCACGCCGACGTCAGGCTGCATTTCTTGCGCTGCCAGGTCGTCGAGCCGGCCGCCGTGCCACGCGAGCCGTTCCGTTGGGTCGCGCGCCAGCAACTGGCTGACTACGAGTTCCCACCGGCGAACGCCAAGCTCATTGAGCAGTTGCTGTCGAGCTAGCATTGCGACAGTGGGCGACTTCGCTCGCCTGCCCCCCGGCTAGGACCGCTATAGGAGATTTGCAACTCGGGGGTTAGTCTTTGCAAAGTTTTCAACGCTTCGATCGTTCGTCGCCGGAGTTGCGTGCGCCGCAATGGCTCGTGAAATCACGAGTCCGCCGCACGCAGCGCGGTCGCACGGACGATCAACCACCGCGTCGGGCGCAGCTTTTGCACCCGAGGCCGCGCGTCGCTTGAAGACACACGTCGCGCTGCACGAGGCAGCGCGACCCCGGTTCGTATTTCATTCGCTGGAGAGCTGAGCATGGATGCTCGACTTCTGCGTGCGCTCGCACTCTGTGGCGCACTCGTCTCGCTGGGCAGCATCGCACTGGCCGCCGGCAATGCTCGCACGCCCAACTTCGTGATCACTGCCCCCACGCCCGAGTTGGCCGAGGAAATCGGCCACGCTGCCGAGCAGTACCGGCACGAATTGGCGGTCGAGTGGCTGGGCGCGCCGATGCCACAATGGGCCCAGCCTTGCCCGATCAACGCCGAAGTTTCGCCGCAACTCGGAGCCGGCGGGGCGACGAGCTTCGTCTTTGACCGAGGCGAAGTTTTCAACTGGCAAATGAACATCCAGGGTTCGCGCGAGCGGATACTCGACTCGGTCCTGCCCCATGAAGTGACCCACACGATCATGGCCTGCCACTTTCGTCGACCGCTGCCACGCTGGGCCGATGAAGGCATGTGTACCACGGTCGAGCACGACAGCGAGCGGACGAAGCAGCAAAAGCTGCTGATCAACTTTTTGAAGACCGGGCGCGGCATTCCCTTCAGCGCCATGTTCGCCATGAAGGAGTATCCGCAGGACATCCTGCCGATCTATGCCCAAGGGCATTCGCTGGCGACGTTCCTGTTGTCCCACGGCGGCAAGCAGAAGTTTTTGAAGTTTCTGGCCGAAGGCATGCAGCGCGAGCGCTGGAGCGAGGCGTTGAACCGGCATTACCAGTACCAGAACCTGGCCCAGTTGCAGGACACTTGGCTGGCCTGGGTCCGCGACGGCAGCCCCGCGATCGATGCTTCGAGCGTGAACGTCACGCAAGTCGCCGACGCCCGGACGCCGGCCAATGGAACGCTCATCTATCGCGGTCAGAGCGAAGATCCGCCGACCGCGCGCCAAGCCTTGCCGCGCGGCACGCCGACGGCACGGACACCCGCGCCGCGCGACGCGATCGAAGGGAACTGGCGGCCTCACTCGGCCAGCGAAGTGCAGCCAGCGGGCGTGGCGGCGACGCCGGTGGCGCGTACGCCTCTGGCGGTGGCTTCCGCGGCGGTCCCAACGCCAGCGCGCGAGACGTTAATAGAATGGAGCCGCACGCCGGCCGCGGTCTCGACCGACCAGGCAACCGGCGGCGGCCCGTCGCCGTATGCCTATGACCAGGACGGCACGCCAAGCATTTACGCCCAGCGCAGCACAAAAGTCCTGCGACGCTAGCACGCGATGCCTGACGGCTGCCGCTAGCTCGTGATCACGCTACCCAAACTGCCGTGTTTCGCGGGTTGTTCGTCGGTTTGTTGTGGAACATGATTTTTCGCGGCGCGGCGGTAGTCAGGTTTTAGCGATCGCGTCGATTTGTCCGATGCAACGAAAACGCCATTCCTAGGGCGCTGCTATCGCGCAAAGGACTGCGCGGCAAACGAATCACACCCCGGGGCAGGGATTCCCGATGAATCGACGACACTTCATGGGCCTGGCCGCCGCGCTGACCGGCGGCGCCGCGTTGGGCTGTAAGAGCGGCAAGCAATTCGCCGAGGTCCGCGATCCGAACAAGCAAGACATGGTCGGCAGCCACACGGCCGGCGTCGAGACCTTCAAGCCGCTGGTCGAAGGGGCCACGGCCAAGTTGCTGGCGCGGCACAGTTCGCATGTGATGCCGGCCGGGGCCACCGAGTTGCCGCCGCCGGCCAAGCGGATTTGCTTCGTCGCCGTCGAGAACAAAAGCTCGGAAGAGATCGGCGACTTCAAGGACCAGATCTACCAGATCATTGATCAACGAATCGTCGACTCGCACGTCTTCCAGCCGATCAACAAGCGTTTCGTCGACGCCGGTCTGATCCAGACGCGCTTGCGTCCCGATCAACTCTTTGTGCCCCAGAACATGGGGGCGTTCGCCGCCGCCATGCAGCAGCAAGGCCAGCCGTTCGATTACCTGCTGTACGCCACGCTGACCTCGGGGACCACGCGCGAGAACAAGGACTATCAGCGTGACTACCTGCTGACGCTCGAGATGATCGATATCGGCTCCGGCACCTACGACAAGGAATCCGAGACGCTCAGCAAGGGCTATTACCACTCGCGGCCGGCCAAGTGGCTGAGCCTGACGGGTCTAAAGCACTAAGCCCGGAGCCGCTGCGCGATGGTTGCCGCACGCCACACGTGGGCCTGGTTGGCGCTGGCCGTTCTCTCGGCCGTCTCGGGCTGCGCGACGTACGCCGACCGTTTGGCCAGCGTGCAAGAACAGTTCCAGATGAACCAGTTGGCCGCGGCCGACGAGACCCTCGACAAAGGGATGCGCCGCCGCGGCGATCGCGACGTCTTGTCGCTCGATCGGGCCATGCTGCAACTGGCCGAGGGCAAGCCGAAAGAGGCCGAGCAGACGCTGCGCGACGTTCGCGACCGCTTCGACGCGCTCGATCGCCCCGCGCCGGGCAAAAAAGCCATCTCCATGCTCACCGACGCCAACCATGACGTCTATCGGGGCGAAGACTACGAGCAAGTGCTGATCCGCGTCTTCCTTTCGCTGTCGAACTTGATGAGCGATGGACAGGACGCCGGGGCTTACGCGCTGCAAGTGGCCGACAAGCAGCAGCAGATCATCAACGCCGGCGTCGACGAAGAAGGGAACAACCCCAAGGCCGCCTACCAGCGCGTGGCCGCGGGGGCGTATCTGAGCGGCGCGCTGCGCGAGGCCACGCACTCGAACTACGACGATGTCCAGCGCTCGTGCCTGATGGTCTGCAGTTGGCAGCCCGACTTTCCCTTCGCGGCCCAAGACCTGGAGCGCGCCAAGCACGGGCATCACTCGGCGCCGGGCAATGGCGTGGTCTATGTCTTTGCCCTGGTCGGTGTCGGCCCGCACAAAGAAGAATGCGCCGAGATCGCCAGTACCGTGTCGTTGCTGATCGCCGACCGGATCATCAGCGCGCTCGGCGACGAAACGCTGCCGCCGACCATCGCCCCGGTCAAGGTGCCCAAGGTCGTTCGCACCGAACACGAAGTCGGCTCGGTTGGCATCGGCGTCGATGGCCGGCCGATCGGCCAGACGGCCACAATCACTGACATTGGCACGATGGCCGTCCAGCAGTACGAAGCCATCTATCCCCGGGTCATCGCCGAAGCGGTCGTCCGCCGCATTGTCAAAAAGGGTGTCGTCTACGGCACCAAGAAAGTCGTCGGCGTCGATAAGGAATCGCCGGTTGGGTTGCTGTTCGATCTGGCGGGCGTGGCCTGGGAAGCGACCGAATCGGCCGACACGCGCTGCTGGGGCTTGCTGCCCGACAAGATTCAAGTCCTGCGGCTTGAGCTGCCCGCTGGCCAGCACACCTTGTCGTTCCAGTCGCTCGGCTACTCGGGCCAACTGCTGGGCCACCGCAGCGAGCACACGGTCAACGTCGAGAACGGACGCAACACCTACGTGCTGGGCAACTTCCCCTACGGCAATCTGGTCGGCCAGGTGCTGACAAATACGCCTTGAGCAGCGGGAAAAGTTGCTGGTTGCTAGCCGCTAGTTGCGAGTCGGCCCGAGTGTTAGGATGCCCGAAGTGCTACGGAGCATCTTTTCTCACACTCCAGGGCCAATCTCATGCGTTCGCCACGCCAGGTTTTCCGTCGCGCTATCTCGCTGGTGATCTTGTCCGTCGCGACTTGCGTGCTGGCCACCTCGGCGCGCGCCCAGGGGCTTGATAAAGACTCTTGGGTTGGCGTCAAGATCATGCCCAAGCTCAACGCGCAAATCGGCGTCGACAATCGCGTGCTCAACACGCTCGCCTGGCGATTGCCCTACACGGTGCAAGACGTCGAAGGGTACTACCTCTATGTCGGCGAGCAGCAAAAGGGGTGGATTCACCGTCGCGACGCGCTGACGCTCGACGAAGCGCCGCGCTATTACACCGGGCTCATCAACGACGGCGAGCAGCTTTCCTGGGCGTTGAACAATCGCGCGGCCGTATGGACCTTCAAGGGGGAATTCGACCTGGCCATCGCCGACTACAACGACGAAATGCGGCTCAACCCGGGACCGATCGCCTATAACAACCGCGGCTACACGTACTATCGCAAGGGAGATTACGACCGGGCCATCAACGATTTCAACCAGGCCCTGCGACAAGAGCCGAACCATCGTCTTGCCCTGTGCAATCGCGGCGCGTCGTACCAACAAAAAGGGGACTACGAAGCGGCCATGGCCGACTACAATCAAGCGATCCGCGCCTCGCCGAACTTCACCATCGCCTACGCTCTGCGCGGCCATGTCTGGCGGGCCAAGCAGGAATATGACCGCGCCACGCTCGATTATCAGCGGGCGTTCGACTTGGACAAGAACTGCATTGAAGCGTACGCAGGCTCGGCCTGGATTCGCGCCGCCTGCCCCGACGAAGTCTATCGCGACGCGGCCAAGGCGCTGAACAACGCCACCAAGGCTTGTGAACTAACCGAGTTCAACGATCCGGAAAAGCTCGACGCCCTGGCGGCCGCGCAAGCCGAGTCGGGCGACTTCGCCGCGGCGCAGCAAACCCTGAAAAAGGCGCTCGAATACTGCTTCGCCTACCCAACCGCCGTCAGCAAGATCAAAGCACACGCGGAGCTATATCGAGCGGGTAAGCCGTGTCGGGAGTGATGGGAAAAGTTGCTGGTTGCGAGTTCCTAGTTGCTAGATAAGACCATTGGCCCCGCCTTTACTAGCAACACGCAACTAGCAACCAGCAACTTCTTCACCCAATAATTGCCCGCCGGTGTTCCACGTAGTCCCAGACCACGTACCGGTCTAGGTCGCGGCCGGCCGTAAAGAACACCCGCCCGCTGGTCCGCTCGGCCAATCGATAAGCGAACTGCACGTCCTCGGACGTCTGCGACCAACTGGGCAGCAAGAACATGTTGATCGTGATGTTCTCGCGCCGGCAAAGTTCTCCTTCGCGCATCGTCGCCTGCTCGGTGTTGGGGTGGGGCGGATAGAGCAGGTACAGCTTCTCGGCCTCGAAATGGGCCGTCGGCAGCCCGTCGGTGATCAGGATCACCTGCCGATTCGGCGTGTCCTTGCTCGCCAGAAACCGCCGCGCCAACTGCAAGCCGTGCTGGATGTTGGTGAAGTGGGGCGGGATCAGCGCCTCGCTCACGTCGTCGCGGCTCATGTCATAGCGCCGCATCACCACGGGGTCGAAGATCGTCACCGGCTTGGGCAGCAGCGCCACAATGTCGCCAACCGCGCACGGCTTGGCGAAAGTGGCCATCTCGATGAACTGCAAATAGTCGCCGGGATATTCGCGGCGAATCAAGCCGTCGAGCGCCAGGGCCATCCGCTTGACGTTCACGTACAGCCCGCCATAGCGCATCGAGCCGCTCATGTCCATCAGCACCACGGTGGCGCACTTGGGCCGATTGCGCGTCCGGTGGACGACGATATCGTCGGACTTGAATCGCACCGGGCGCTCGCCGGGGCGCTGGACCATCGCATTGGTCAGCGACGTCACAATGTCCATCTGGGCGATCGAGTCGCCGAACTCGTATGGCTTGGTCGAGGCTAACTCCACGGCACCGTCACCCAGGATCGGCCCGCCGTGCCGGCCACTGCGCCCGGCTTGTAACTGACTGAAGATTCGTTCGAGTAGCTTCCTCTGGAACAGTCGATAAGCCTTCGGCGTCAACCGGTAGCCACGCTTGGTCTTTTCCAGCCCTTGCTGCTCGGCCAGGTCGCGCAGGTATTCCTGCATGGCCCGGTGCAGGTCGTTCAGCTCTTGCCGGTCGCCGGGCTCGGTCAACTCGGCCAGGGCTTCCATGTCGATGACGCCGATCTGCGCGGTCTTTTGCGCCTCGTCGAGTTGCTTGAGCAACTGATCGATCTTTTCCAGTTCCTCTTTGACCGCCAACGCCTCGGGAATGGTCAACCGCTCGCGGCCGGTGAAGTGGTACTTGGCCGCCAATTGCTCGACCTGGTACTTCTCGCCCAGGGCGGCAATCACGTCCAACAACGGCTCGCCCAACGGCGAGCGTTCGCCACCGACGCGATACCACAATTGTTCCAGTTCGCGAATCTGCTCGTCGCGAGCCGCCCGGCTGAACGCCTTGCGCAGGTCTTTCGGCGCGTCGAAGCCATCGACCGCTTCGCGATATTGCTGGCCGGCGTCGGCTTGCACCCGATCAGTCTCGTAACGCTCGAGAATCTTCCGCTTCCGCTCAAGTAGAATGGCCCGCAGCAGGTCCAGGCTGGGCCCCAACCGCGACAGCATCTTGGGATCGATCCGCACGGCGCGGGCCAACTCTTCCTCGGTCAGCTCGCGCATGTCGCCATAGGCCAGCAAGTGCTCGAACGCACCCGAGACCATGTCCGGCGGCGGCTGAGTGGGGCTGGGGAATTGCGCCGGGTCGTACTGCTGGTACGTGTGGATCACGCCCCCCAGCGACGAACGACGATCAGCAGGCGGTTGACTCATACGGCACGCTTATCAAGGAAGACTTAGCCACGGAGGCACTGAGACACGGAGTTAAGCACGAAGGCGGAAAACAAATCAAAGTCTCAATGACCAATGTCCAATGACCAAGTAAGAAACCCCATTGCGCTGCCTTTCTTGGTCATTGGGATTTGGTCATTGGTCATTCATAAACAACACCCGTCCCTCGTTCTCTCCGTGCCAACCTCCGTGTCTCAGTGCCTCCGTGGCGAAAAACTCAAACATCGTACACAATCCGCCCGTGACGTTCGGCCCTCGAAATCCTATCGCTGGCCCACAGTCCGGCCAGCACGAACTCAACGCAACTCGCCCGCATGGCTGGGTCGCTGGCCGCGTTCACCTCGAACGCTTTCTCCCAAGCCGGCGGCACACGCTTCAATCGCTCGACATACGCCTCGCTGGGCAGCAGGTCGCCGACTTCGATCTTGACTCCCTGGCTGAAGATCTGGGCGATCTCTTCGATGCCATGCCGTTCGACATATTCTTCGAACACCGTCTTGATCGCTTCGGCCAGCAAGGCGTCGAGCACCTGCCCCTCGGTCATCTGGTGCGTCCCCATCATGTCGAGTTCCAGCTTGCCGAGCGACGACGAGTGCAGGTGTCCCAGGTCGCTGATCCGCGGCACGGCCGGCCGTTCGCCCAGTCGCGCCCCGCGCTGCCGCGCGCTGGCGGCCATGGTCCGATAGTTGGCGATCGAGAACCGGGCGCTCACGCCCGACTGGTGATCGATGTACTTACTGCGCCGGGCCGCGATGGTCAGCTCTTCGACCACTTCGCGCATAAAGTACGGCACCGCCACCGGGAAGTCGCCCCCCAGGTCGAAGCCCGCCTCCTGTTCGACAATCTGAATGCCCAACTCGCGGGCCAGTGGATAGTGGGTGTGAATCACCGAGCCGATCCGGTCTTTAAGCTGTGGAATGACCTTACCGCTCCGGTTGTACGTGGCTGGGTTCGCGCTAAACAGCACCAACACGTCGAGGTCGAACTGGATCGGGAAGCCGCGGATTTGCACGTCGCGTTCTTCCAGAATATTGAACAGCCCCACTTGCACCAGCTCGTCCAATTCAGGCAATTCGTTCATCGCGAAAATGCCTCGATGCATCCGCGGAATCAGCCCGAAGTGCAACGATTCCTCGGCCGACATACTGACCCCGGCGGCCAGTTTGGACGGGTCGATTTCGCCGATGATGTCGGCGAACTTGGTCCCAGGGGCCAGGCGCTCGGCATATCGATCTTCGCGCCGCCACCAGGCAATCGGAATGTCCTCGGGCGCGCGATTCGCCAGCGCGCGGCGGCCTTGCGCGGTGATCGGCCGGAAGGGATCCTCGTGGACCGGGCAGCCCGGCAAGTCCAAGTACGGCACCTCGGGATCAAGAAACCGGACCAGCGCGCGCATCAGCCGGCTCTTGGCTTGCCCCTTCTCGCCCAACAACAGCATGTCGTGCCCGGCGATCAGGGCCAGATTGATCTCGGGGATGACCGTGTTCTCATAGCCGACGATGCCCGGAAATAACTCCTCGCCGGCGGAGAGCATCCGCATGAAGTTAGCTTGGACTTCGGCTTTGATTGTCTTGGACTGCCAACCGGCGGCCTGCAGTTCGCGCAGATTCTTAGGCTTCATCACGACCCAGATGCAAAGGAAACGAAACTCGAAACTTTGGCGCGCGATTCAGCGGCAGGCGTTACGGCGCCGCGACTTGATCGATCAGGCGGGCCACCGCCGGCAAGACGGCGGGCTCGACATGCCCCCAAAAGTCGTGATGGCCGACCCCCGGCACGGTGATCGCGGTCACTGGCCGGCAGACCGCCCCCAACTGGCCCATCATCGCGTAGGGAACGACCGTGTCTTGGTCGCCATGGGCTAATAATATCGGGCACGTCACTTGGGGCAACTTTTTGACGCTTTCAAAGCGATAGCTCAACAACCAGCGCACCGGCAGCCAGGGGTAATGATAACTGGCCACGTCGGTGACCGAAGTGAACGCGCTGAACAACATCAAGCCCGCGGCGGGTTTGCGCGACGCCAGATCGGCGGCCACGCCCGAGCCCAAGCTCCAACCGGCGATGATGATCCGCCCGCGGTCGACGTCCGGGTTGTTAGCGAGCCATTCATAGGCCGCGTCCGCCGTGGCGTAGCAGTTCTGCTCGCTCGGCCGACCGCCGCTCATGCCAAAGCCCAGGTAGTCGACGACCATCACGTTGGCGCCGCGGCGGCGAAAGGCGTCGACTTCGTCGAGCGTGTCGACCAGCGCCATGCCATTGCCATAGAAGTACAGAATGGTCGGCCGCCGCGCCGCATCGGCGCGGACCATGCCGCCGCCATCGAGCGCCTTGGCGAACAGGGCGCGGATGGTTTCGTCGGCGGGTGACTTCAGCGTGACCAGCTCCGCCCCCAGCGGCGGCTTGGCCATTTGCACCTCGCGCGTCCCTTGAAAGCGGCTGCCGGGAAAGATAAGTCGCGTTTGCAGGAAGTACAGGACACCCATGATCAATAGATAGACCGCCAGGCCAAGTAACAACCAGCGCCCGAGGGTGCGCCGCCACGTGGCGGGCGAGCGCGAGCCGATGCGCGAAGCGCTGGTTTGAATCGACGCATCCAAAGAATCGCTCGACATGCGTGACCAGGCCCACCGGCCCACCCTCCGCGGCAGAGATGCTCATCACAATCAATCCAGAGCAATGATCAACCGTGGCCATGAACCTGTCAAACATTCGACAGGTTGTGAACCAGAAACCACCTCGCCAGTTCCGTCGGGTGCTCAAGGCCCTCAGCCTTGAGCATGTCGGTACACGCTTCGCATGCTCAAGCCTTCAGGGCTTGAGCATGGCACCCCATGACCTGTGCAATGTGGAATTGCCGTTCTATCGCGCGTAGAAGAAGAACGACGGCCCGGGGGCGCGGTAGTAAACCGGCTGTGGGTAGTAGTAATAGACCGGCTGCTGAACCTGAACCGCCACCGGTGCGCTGGTCGGCGCGGCCGGAAGCAACGCCGCCGGTGTGGCTGGAGCCGGGTTGACCAGGGCCGGGCTGCTGGCAGCGGGAGCTTGGGCGGCCACTGGCGCTGCTGTCGCCGGCGCGGTCATGGTTGCACTTGTCGTAGCGGTTGCTGGCTGGACCGGCTGCGCCGGCGCGCTGGTCGCCGGCGCGGTCGTCGTAATCACCCCAGCGGGCGCAGGAGCCGGCTGGGGTGCCGCGGCCTGATAGGCGACCGGAGCGGCGACCACGCGCACCGGCGCGGCATAGACCGGCTGGGGGACGTAATAGACCGGGGCCGGAGCGTAGTAGGGGGCGTAGTAGTAGGCCGGGGCGTAATAGGCCGGCGGCGCGTAGACGCCGAACGAGAAGTAAGGCCCGCCGCCCCAGCCATGATGGTGGGCCGACGCCGCGCCGCCGAGCGATAGCACTGCCGCCATTGTCAAGCTGCCCAGAATCGATCGCATGGCTGGCCTCGGGGCTGGGGGGAGCGTGGACAGGCTCTCTCTGATTGATTATCGGCTGTTGGCCACCACGCTGGATGGTCTTTCTATCGGGGGATAAGCATTCGCTTGGCCCAGCGGCGCTGAGCGCGGCGACATCAGCCTGGGTTGCGCCGACTCAAGACCGCGGACATGTTTGTTTTTTCGAAGCTGATCGCAAAGCCAATCAGGGGTGCGACAAGCGGCGTCGGTGTCGTGTCGAGTCCTGCTTGGTATGACGTTTGCGAACCTTGAATCAATGAAGCGTTGTTGACCTGAACCGATCCGCGCGAGGCCGACCCATGTGCCCAATCTCACGGCAATTCGACTTCGCACTTTGGACGGGCGCTAGGTCGTGCGCCTCCGAATCGGCCTTTCTCAGGCGCGACCAGGCGAAAGCTTGGCCGCGTCTTTTTTTGCGCCGCCTCGAAAGGTCTATTCCTCGGGTTCATTGAGTAGAAGGAGCGAAACCATGTTGCGATCGAAGACAGTTTTCCTTGCGCTGCTAGCCATGTGCGCGGCGCTGACGACCTCGACGGCCTTTGGCCAACGTCTGCGCCAGGCCCTGCGCCCGGCGCAACCATCGACGCGGACGGTCCAGGAACAGAACTTCCAGCGGCCTGACCGGGACGCCGATTTCGCGGCCATGATCGCCGGCGAAAACGAAGGAGAAGTCAAGCTGGCCCAGTTTGCGCTGAAGCACGCCCAGAGCGACGACGTGAAGAAGTTCGCTCAAACGATGATCGACCAGCACACGCAACTGGTGAACAAACTGGACCAATTCACCGCGCATCGCGAACATCGCGCCATGTCGCGCAACGCCAACGAACCGGTCCAAAACGCCGCACCGGCCGAGGCACAGAACAACGCCAATCCCCAGACCAACGCGAACGCTCCGACCAACACCCAGACGGCCGTCGCCCCCAACCCAGTCGGACATCACGAGATGCTCGGCCTGCACCATGAAATCGGCGAACGCTGCCTACAACTGACGGAGCAAGAACTGTCGCAGAAGCGCGGGGCCGACTTCGATCGCTGCTACGTCGGCAGCCAGATCAGCGCTCACATCCACGCCATTGCGGCCATGGAAGTGGTGCGCGACCATGCCCAGGGGAACCTGCGGCAAGTGCTTGACGACGGCGTCCACGCCGCCCAGCAACACCTGGCAATGGCCAAGGACTTGGCCAAGAAACTCGAATCGAGCAACCGTTCGAGCCAATGATTCGCCACGAGTCCCGCGCGTCATGCACCCTGCATCATGACGCGCGGGGCGTCGCGAACGAACCGCAACGACCCACTGCCGACACGGCATTTGGCATCGACCAAAATGCGACCGGCAGTGGGTTTTTGTTGCGCGCGGCAGTCTTAGTGCGGCGATAGCGAATGCCGCCCCCCTGAAAGATGCCAGGCTCTTGGATTACAATGGCCCGCTCAGCCGGCGTTGCCGCGTTGGCGTTGCTTCCTTGATCCTCGGCGATTCCCATGATCCGCGAGCACGACGTTGAAATCCGCGTCCGGTACAAAGAGACCGACGCGATGGGTTTCCTGCATCATTCGAACTATTTCGTCTATTTCGAGATCGGCCGCACCGAGATGCTGCGCGCCACCGGCATGAACTACCGCGACATGGAAGCGGCCGGGCATCTGATGGTGGTCGTCAAGCTGGAATGCCGCTATCGCAAGCCGGCGCGGTATGACGACGTGCTGTTGCTACGCACGATTCTCAAGCGCGTCAGCATGGCCAAGATCGAACACGAGTATCAACTGCTGCGCGACGGCGAACTGCTGTGCGAGGCGTCGAGCACGCTGGCTTGTGTCGACCGCAATGGGCAAATCCAACGGATTCCGGAAGTGTTCCTGCCCGATCCGGAGTGAATGCCTCGCCACGAAACGGCGATTGCTACACGACGACTGCATCACGTCGCGGCCGGGGCGTCAACGAACAGGGCGCGCAGGCAAATCTGCGACCAGGTCTCGAACTGGTCCAATTGTCCGAGCAACTCATCCAGCGGCCGGAAACCGCTGTCGACTAGTTCGCTCTCACGCGGCTGGACCAGCGGCTGCTCGACGTCGAACAAGTGCGCCACGCCCAAGTGGACGCGGCCGACTTCGGTTTGATCGTCGTTGATCAGGCCGACGCATTGCTCGGTGTAGGGCGTGTCGATCGCGACTTCCTCGTTCAGTTCGCGGCGCAATCCTTCCTGGTAAGGATCGGCGTCAGCCAGGTTGGCGTCTTCGCTGCTGATGTGGCCGCCGATGCCGACGCTCCGCTTGGCATGCAGGCGACCTTCCCCTTGTCCGCGCCCGCGCGTGTATTGAAACAAGTGGTCACGCCCGGCCGGATCGCGGTAGCGGAACACGACGTAAGGGATCAACTGCTTGAACGTCGGATCCTGCTCCATTTCGGATCGCAGCCGGTAGCTCATGTGTTGCGGCTGGAGCAGGTGCTTCAAGTAGCGCTCCGTCTCGGTCGAAAAGCCCTGGAAGTGCCCCACTTCGTGAAACAAGCTGGTCGGCACCACCAGCACGCGTTCTTGGCCAACTTGTGACACGGAGAATCCTTTCGTTGAGTGACTGGTTTCGCAAACACCCCTCCCTTTCAGGGAGGGGCAGGGGGAGGGTAAACGCGCTCCGCATGGCAACACTAAGACTCTCATCCGGCGGCTAGCGCCACTACCCTCCCGCGGGGAGAAGAGTCTCTTCGGCCACTTACAATATCAACATCGCGTCGCCATAGCTATAAAAACGATATCGACGCGCAATCGCTTCGTCATAGGCCCGGGCAATCAGTTCATCGCCGCCGAACGTGCGAACCAGCACCAGCAGCGTCGTCCGCGGCAGGTGAAAGTTGGTCATCATCGCGTCGACCGCGTGAAATTCAAACGGCGGACGGATGAACAACTCGGTCTCGCCCGACCAGAGCTGCAGCGTGCCGCTCAGGGCCGCTGTTTCGAGCAGCCGAACCGACGTGGTTCCCAGGGCCACGACACGGCCGCCGGTCTGGCGACAGGCCGTGATCTTGGCCACGGTGTTGGCGTCGATGGCACCGGCCTCGCGGTGCATGGCGTGTTCGGCGAGCGACGCGGTTTTGATCGGCCGGAACGTCCCCAGCCCGACGTGCAGCGTCACCCGACAGATCGTCACCCCGCGGTCGACCAATTGTCCAAGCAGTTCGTTGGTAAAGTGCAGCCCGGCCGTAGGCGCCGCGACCGAGCCGGGATTACGCGCGAAAACGGTCTGATACCGGGCGCGATCTTCGTCGGTCATCTCGCCGTGGCGAATGTAATGGGGCAGGGGAACGCGGCCGGCCTGGTCGAGCAGATCATTCGTAGGTCGTTCGCTGTTCGGCTTGGCAATCCACACGCCACCGGGGCGCTTTTCAATCAGTTGCAGTTCGAGCGCGTCGCGCCCTTCGACGTCCATCAAGGTGATCGTCTCGCCGGGGCTCAGGCGGCCGCGTGTCTTGCCCAGCAATTGCCACAAGCCGTGTTCATCGGCCGAGAGGAACAAACCTTCCCAGTGGCCGCCGGTCTGGGTGCGTCGGCCCACCAGCCGGGCCGGCACCACGCGCGTGTCGTTGATTACCAGGCAGTCGCGCGGATCGAGCAGGTCGGGCAGATCGCGAACGTGACGGTGCAGGATCGCCTGTTCCTGCCGCTTGACGACCAACAGTCGAGCGTCGCTGCGCGCGGCCAGCGGCGTCTGGGCGACCAGTTCGCGCGGCAGCGAATAGTCGTAATGGGCCAGCTCGGTGTGGGTCGCGGATTTCACGTCTAAACGTCCGTGTTGACCGGGGCAAACCTGCTTTTGCGCCCGGCGTTGATTGGTCAGCAGTGGTGAACGGTGGGGACTGAAAAACGGGCCGAAAACGTGTCGGCCAAGGCCGAGTTTCTCCGCTGGAATTCTAGCCGCCCGCAGGTCGAAGCGACCAGTATACGCGCCACGGCTCTGCCGTCGAGGATGCCATCGCAAACCAATAAACACAAGCGACTTACAACAACTCACATCAGGTGGGATTTACCATTACCCAAGCGGAGAAAAGCGAGTCTCATACCTCGGGGCGCGAAATACGAACGTCGCGTCGCGGTCGCTCACCTTTTTTTGAAAAAAAATTATGTCGACGGAAGTGGTTCACTGTGAACACACTTCGCGCGCTGGCTGGGTGTCACACGAGCGTCTCGTGGAGAAAAAGATTTGACGAGACTCACGAAATGGTTATCTTTGGCGACCAGTGGTGAGCAGTGGGGAAAAGTGGTGACCACGGAATGATTCTGACGGGGACATTCGTCCGTTCGATCGACGAAAAGCTCCGGGTGGCCCTCCCTAAACGGCTTCGCGACGACATGGTCAGCAACACGGGGCGTGACCTGTTCATCACTCGCAACACCGACGCTTCGCTGAGCCTGTACACGGAAGAAGGACTGACGGCGATGGCCCAGCGACTGACGCCGGCCTCGCCCGTGCAACAAGACGTTCACAACTTCAGTCGCCTTTTCTACTCGCAGACGGAACGCGTGGAAGTCGATTCGCAGGGGCGGTTTCGCATTCCACCGGCACTGGCTCAACTGGCGCGATTAACCAAGGAACTGGTGATGATCGGCGTTGGCGACCATGTCGAGTTGTGGGACAAGCAAGCCTGGGAAGACTACTCGGCGCGGATTTCACCCAACTTCGATCAACTGGCACAGCGAGCGTTTGAACAAGGGGCGGCTTCGCGGCAGGGCTAATCGCGGCAGATTCACGGGCAGTTCTCGATCGGGCACCTTGCGGCTGGGCAACGCTGGCTCAATCTTTTCAACAAATTACAGGAGTCGTCCGTCCGTTTCGCCATTGCGTACCGGCTAGGGAAGACGGTTAGCGGCCACCAATCGTCGCCCGCCTGTCTCGTTCGACAGGAGCTTGTACGGATCGGATGTCAGGATGCACCGGTTGCGAAATCAGCGAGTCGCCCGCCTGCACGAGGCGTGGCGAGCTCGTCACCCCCGAACCTGGGCGTCATGGATGACGCCCTCGGCGGGTGGTTATGCGGACGTCGAACGACTTTATCTTGCCGCACGGCAACTCTGCCGCTGCTTATCTCTCGTTACAGAATCCGAGGGAATTCGACCACGACGGTCACGACGTCGGAGAGCAGCAGCATTAGGAGGGTGGGAACCGCAAAGACGCAAAGAAGACGTAAGAAATCAAGTTCCCATCAGGGAATAGGTCACGGAGTCGCAGTAGGCGTTAGTGTTTGTCATTCGACATTTCCCCTTTGCGTCCTTCGCGTCTTTGCGGTTCAACTCCTCCCGCTGGCATTTTCCGGCGTCGTGTTCGTCGTGCCGTCGTGGTCGATTCCTGTCTTTTCCACCCTCGGCCTGTAAGCTAGAGCCCTTGCTAGCACGCCGCGACTCTGCCAACCTGATCTGGCAGCGCACTAGCCCGCTGCGTATAGTCCCCCTCCGCGCCGTAGTACCGGAACCGCCGTGTCGTCCCCCGCCTCGCAGCATGTCCCCGTTCTGCTGGATGAAATCGTCCAGTGGCTGGCGCCGACGCCAGGCATGATTCTGGTCGACGGCACCCTGGGCGGAGCCGGCCACACCCGGGCTTTGGCAGAACGGGTAGGTCCGAGCGGCCGCGTGATCGGGCTCGACCGTGACCCGTTGCCGGTGGCCCGCGCGCGGGAAACGCTGGGCGAATTGCCCGTGACGGCGGTGAACGCCAACTATTGCGACTTACGTGACGTCCTCGACCACTTACCAATCGCACAGGTAGACGGCATCGTGCTCGACCTGGGACTTTCGAGCGATCAGCTCGCCGACCGCGACCGAGGCTTCAGCTTCGACGCCGATGGTTCGCTCGATCTGCGCTTCGACACCAGCCAGGGGCAGCCGGCCAGCGAACTGGTCAACCGGCTGCCGGCCGAGCCGCTGGCCAATCTGATCTACGAATTGGGCGAAGAACGCCTCAGCCGTCGCATTGCCCGTCGCATTGTCGATGAGCGCGAGCGTCAACCGATCACCACGGCCGGCCAGTTGGCCGAGATTGTCCGTCGCTGCTACCCGCCGCGCCACGCCCGGGGCGAGCAGATCCACCCGGCCACGCGCACGTTCCAGGCGCTCAGGATCGCGGTGAACAACGAGCTAGGCAGCTTGGACAAAGCGCTCGCCAGCTTTCCCGATTGTTTGAAGCCGGGGGGCCGGCTGGCGATTATCAGCTTTCATTCGCTGGAAGATCGCCGTGTGAAGTACGCCTTTCGCGACGATCCGCGATACACCGTCCTGACTCGCAAACCAATCGTGCCCGGCGACGACGAACAACGTCGCAACCCCCGCTCGCGCAGCGCCAAATTGCGCGTGGCGGCCCGCGCCAACGAGAACCAATCGTAATCAGCCAACCACCACGACATTAGCCCCCGGTCAATGACCGGGGGCCGCGCGACAATACGCTTTGGCTCCCGATGATGCGTCGGCGGCCACAACGAACTTCAGGGAGGAAGTTTCGATGGGCAAGGAAAAGATCGTCGGTCTGTCGGTCCTCGGCGTCCTGGCCATGACAATGGTCTCGGTCGCTGTCTGGCGGTTGCGCAACGAGCGCTCGCTCGCCTATCCGGCCATTGACATCAGCGGCCTGCCGGCGTCCGCCGACAATCCTTCTGGCACGCCCGCCCAAACGGCCAGCACCCGTAAGCCGAGCCTGCTCGAACGCACCACCAGCGGTGAACAACCATCATCGCCGCTGCTGGGAGGCCACGACGACTCCCAAGTTCCGTCCAGCGTCGATTTCAAGCTCAACCGCGAAACGGCCGTTTCATCGCGGCGCGTGCCGAATCCTCCGGCCGAAATGACCTTTGCCGTGCCGACGCCACCAACGCCGGTTGCTGTGCCTGCAATGGCCAGCGACACGCCGACGTCCACACCCGCCGCCGATCCGTTCGCGCAAGTCGCGGCCACCACGGCACCGGTCGCCGCCACCGCGACCGTGCCGGACCAGGTCGACGGGCGGTTGCAGCGAGCGCCCGAGGCGGTTCAGCTTTCGCCACAACCGACCGGCGATGCGTCGGCCACGCTGATGCCGCCGACAGTGGTTACCGAAGCTGCGGCAGCCACGAACGCGCCAGCGCCACCAACCGCTCCAACCGCCGCGCTCACCGAGCCGCAACCGCTGGCCGCTGCCGCGAACGCCCAACCGACGGCGCACGAGGAACCGGCCCGCAAACCCCATCATCACTACAACTTCCCGCACGGCACGGACACCGCCTCGGCCAACCCAGCGACAGCCGCCGCAACCGATGCCCCCATCGCGCCGACCGCCGAGGCCACCAACCGCTTTGGCGGCAACCAGTACGACACGTCGGCCTACGGTAGCGCGGGCGCGAACAGCTACAGTCAACCACTGCCGCCTCCGACCGCCACGGCTACCCCCTACGGCGCGGCTTCGGCCGACCAGGGTGGCGCCGGCGTCGCGGCTTCGCAGGAACCAACATACCCGGGCACGACGTTGCCGATGAATGGACCGTATCACCCCAGCGCCCCGGCCGCCGACTCGACCTATCAACAACAACAGCCGCCGCACGGCACGCACCAACACAGTACTCAACAACAAAGCGCTCAACAGCAAAGCGCCCCGGCCAACCCGCATCAGCCGCCGGCCCATTCGCCGTATCAATTGCCGCACCATCAGCACGCGACGCCCGCGCAGCCCACCGCGCCGGCAACAGGCAACAGGCCGCTCCATCCGCACTACGACGCTTATGGCCGTGACATCCAGCCCGAGGCCGATCCGTCGCGAGCCCGCAGCTATGACGCCTTGCCGCAGCAGCAATCCAACGCGACGGGCATTCCCAGCGACATGCCCGGCTTTGGTTCTCAGGCCGATCTCGGACATCACCACGGTTCGCACTCGGGCGAGGCTTATACCGTGCAGCCGAACGACAGCTACTGGACCATTGCCGAGCGAGTCTACGGCAGCGGCAAGTACTTCAAAGCTCTGGAAGAGCACAACCGCGAGCGGGTGCCGAACTCGGGCAAGTTGCGCGTCGGCGATCAGGTTGCCACGCCGTCGATCGAGACCCTGGAACGCCAATACGCCGACCTGACCCCCAAGCGTCGCAACCCGCCCGCTCAGCCGTCGCTCACCGTGCCGGTCAGCGCGCGGAACAGCGAACACGCCGGCCGCGTTTACAAGGTGCGCCAAGGGGACACGTTGTTCGACATCGCCCGCTATGAGCTGGGCAAGGCGTCGCGCTGGTCCGAGATTTACGAGCTGAATCGTGACCGGCTGGGCGACGATTTCGACTTCCTGACGCCGGGCACCGAACTGCTGCTGCCGAACAACTCGACCATCAACGGCCACTCGGGGCCGAAGGAGCGGGCGCCACTCACCACCCGCTCGCCGGCAGGCTTGCAGCGATAACGAATCGTTGAATGTTGCTTCGTTCTAACGGTGGGGTGGCACGGCCGCTTGTCGGCCGTGTTGCGAAGCAACAAGAAAAACGTACGAGTTCGCTGCCACTTGCTTCTTCCTGTCGCTGCGCGACCCAGCCGACAAGCGGCTGGGCCACCCGGGAAATGTCACCCGAGTTACTTGCCGCGCGCGGCGAGAACTCGCTCGATCTCTACGACGGCCGCCGGCAGGTCATCAACGACGACGTCGGGCCGAGCCGCGCCCTCGCGCTCGGTTTCCGCGCCGTAGCCGGTGCGGACCAACACCGTCGTCGCGCCAATCCCCTGACCAAACTCGATGTCGAGGGCCTTGTCGCCAATGACGAAGCTGGCGGCCAGGTCGATCTGAAATCTCTCGGCGGCTTGTCGGGCCAGGCCGGGCGCTGGCTTGCGGCACGTGCAACGATCTTCGCTCACGTGGGGGCAAAAGAAAACGCCATCGAGCGCGGCCCCTTCGGCCGCCAGCAATGACTCAAGCCGCTGGTGGACGGCGGCCAGTTGTGCGAGCGAGAACCGGCCGCGGCCGACGCCCGACTGATTGGTCACCAGGACGATGCCGCACCCCAACTCGCGCAACCGGCGCAAGGCGTCGCCCGCCCCGGCCACCAACTCAACCTCGGCCGGATCGGCGAGATAGTGCCGCTCGACAATCAGCGTCCCATCTCGGTCGAGCAGTATCCAAGGTCGTCCCATCGCCAAATCATCGGCCAACGCCCGGCGGCCGGCAAGGGGAGCGAAATAGTTGCTCGCGGCGGAAATGCTTGTAGGCTTGAGGTCACAATCACCTGGGGCGAATCGAACTTCGCGCGGCTTTGCCTACTTGGAGCACCTGCAATGCGTCACACGCTCGTTTGGTCCGCCGTGTCCTTGGCCTGTCTGGCGATCGCCGGTACGCACTTCGCTGCCGAGCCCGAGAAGAAATCGAACGAGCCGTGGATCGCGCTGTTCGACGGCAAGTCGCTCGACGGCTGGACGCTGAGCGGCTTTGGCGGTCAGCGCGAAGTAACCGTCGAGAACGGCGAGCTGATCCTCGAGCAGGGTGAGCCGATGACCGGCATCACCTTGTCCAAAGCGGCCGCCGAGAAGCTGCCCAAGATCAACTACGAGTTGACCCTGGAAGCCAAGCGGGTCGCCGGCAGCGACTTTTTCTGCGGGCTGACGTTCCCGGTCGGCGATGACCCGTGCTCGCTGGTCGTGGGCGGCTGGGGGGGCGGGGTGGTGGGGCTGTCAAGCCTGGAAGGGCAGGACGCCTCGGAGAACGAAACGACGACCCATCACCGCTTCGACTCGGGACGCTGGTACAAGATTCGGCTGGTGGTGCTGGACAAGTCGATCGAGGCCTGGATCGACGACGAAAAGGTGGTGAACGTCAACACCGAGGATCGCACCGTCTCGGTCCGGCTGGAAATGGAACGCTCCCGCCCGCTGGGCCTGGCCACGTACAACACAACCGCCGCGATTCGTAACTTCCGCGTGCGGAAGGTCGCCGCCGGGAAGGGCTGATGTTCTTGTCAGTTGTCAACGGCCCGTGGTCAGTTGCACACGGGCGACATCCTGGTGACGTAGCGAGCCCGTCAGTCAGCGGCATTCGAGGATTGAGCGTCATTCCTGCGCAGGCGGGAAT
>JAFEBQ010000011.1:0-619 GCA_018242585.1 Planctomycetota bacterium | reverse complement strand
TGATTGCAGGGCTGAAAGCCCGCCCCATCCTTCTGGGACATCCGCGCGGAAACGGGTCGGGCCTTCAGCCCTCTGATTCTTGCGTCGCCAGTTACTACCTGCCCGCCGCAGCTTGGGTCGATGTCACCGCAGGGACTTGTCGAGACTCAGCTCCCTTGTGCTCGAACTTTCAATTGAGCAACGCCAGACGCGGGCATTTCAAGCCCCGTCGGCAGCCCAGGGTTCAACACCAAGCCCACGCCTGCCGATATACCGCGCAGGACCCAGACAAAGTCTGTCAGTAAGGCGAACGTGAACTTTGGTTCCCGTTTGGTCCATTCGAGGGATCGTTCCAGCGCAGTAAATACGGCTATCACAGGATGTCCTGCGTCGTTCGTCAGGATCAAGGGTGCGGTGCTGTTATCCCACGTTGGGCCAGGATCATTCTGTAGCAGCAATGCGACCTTTGAAGCCAGCAGTTTGTCGATGAACGATACGACTGGGAGCCTGCCTTCTTGAGCGGCGACCAGTGCGTTCTCTAATTCGTTCAGAGGATCAAAATCAGCGGTCATTGTTGTGCGACCAACATTCTGCCGGAAGGCCACCTAGACTCGCATAGAGCCTGTTATTGACTTTGGGA